>JAEZJP010000013.1 GCA_023415715.1 Bacillota bacterium | reverse complement strand
TTACGCGATCCAAGGTATGGTTCACGACCTTCCTCTATGCCAATGGATAAACAAGGCATATCCTTTGGTATTTTACCACAAGCCTGACATTGTTTCCACTATTTTTTTCATTCTCCAGAAGAAGAATGTATGTGCAGCAGGAAAATCATCCGTTGGAAATCAGGGTTAAACGAAAATTGACTTAGCAAAGCGGCGAATGTATGATATTCACACGCATGAATTTGCCTGATGTAATGCAGGTTATACCGGGAGATGCTGCATGATGAACATTACGGTCGTGGGATGCGGTCGCTGGGGATCATTTATTGCATGGTATTTGGATAAAATCATATATCTTCAAAGCCTGATGGACCAATTTAAACAGTACAATATACAAAATAAGATCATCGTTTTGTGCATGAAAGGCTTGGAAGCAAATACAGGCAGGCGGTTATCACAAATAGCATCTGATGCAATTGATTTTACTATGGTCAGGATTTGATTGGCAACGAGATAGGCGCCGCATCCAAAAATGTGATAGGCATCGCGGCGGGCATGCTGGACGGGCTTCACCTGTCAACATTAAAAGGTGCGCTGATGTCAAGGGGTACAAGGGAAATTGCACGTATGATATCCGCAATGGGCGGCAGCGAGCTGTCCGCATATGGACTATGCCATTTAGGCGACTACGAGGCGACAGTGTTTTCCAAGTTCAGCCATAACAGGCAGTTCGGGGAAAGCTTTATACAGCATGAGGATTATACGGAACTTGCGGAAGGCTTCTATGCGGTAAAAGCCCTCGTCGTATTAGGCAGGGAATACCATGTGGATCTTCCCATCTGCAATGCTGTATACGATGTTTTGTATAATGGGAAAGATGCAAGCAACACATTGAATGCTTTATTTACAAGAAGCCTGAAGAATGAGTTTTAGCTGTTCGCAACAGCATGTGAGCAACCCTTAAGCGATATAAAGACAGTGTTTTGCATCAAAAAGGGCGGCAGATCTGCCGCCCCATATATTACAGCCTGGTGATGATCAAATTCCCCGACTCATATTTCCGCAGTCCCCTGTAGAAGAACCATGCTGCAAAAGTGCAATAGGCCATGGACGCACCGAGCCATATAAGCAGCCAGCCAACGGAAAAATTCCTGACCAAACGCAGCGGCACATGTACGATGAATGCGGCAGGAATCAGGGAATACATCAGCCCCCGCACCACACTGTTGTATATGCCCTCCGGATAGATGCAGAAATTCACCACGAACTCCTGGCTCATGCCCCCGGCAAAGGACGCGTCTCCGAAATAGAAGGTAAGCGTGTGGGCCGTGAGCCCGATGGCCGTGATAAGCATAGCCCCTACCGGCACCCCCAGTACGAAAAACAGCCAGGCCGCTCCATTCCCGCCCTGGGTTAATGCCATCAGCACTATCCCGTAGAGAAGATCGCCATATGCCGAAAGGGATGTCCTGGCGCAGCACATGTTCAAAAGCAGATTGCAGGGCTGCAAAAGAAACGTATCCAGTTCCCCCGTCACTATCAACCGCGTCAATTGGTCGGCATTGGCGAACAGCACATGGCTTAAGCCGAAGGCAGAGCTGCACAAAGCCCAAATGAACATTACATCCTCAAAGTCGTATCCGCCGATGCGCCCGCCAACCTGAGAAAAGGCCACCCACCAAAAGAATATAAACGTGGCGTTGGACAGCGCCATGCCGAATGCCTGCATCAAAAAGCTGGACCTGTATTCCATGGCCGAAGCCAGGTTTACCTTAAAATACCGGAAAGCAATCTTCAAATGGCGTTTCATTTCATTCATCCCCCATTAGTCTGCAAATTCCTCATTCCGCCCCGGTACATCACAGTCGAAATCCCCACCGCCACCGAAATCCACAATACCTGCATCGGCACCACCCGCAAAAACAGCCCCCAGGAGAAATCTACAAACAGCCTGGCCGGCCCCCAGGCTACATACGAAAACGGGAGCACCCTGGCGATCCCCTGCAGCCAGCCGGGCAAAAATTCCACGGGCAAAAACATGCCCAGCATGAATACCAGCTTTTGATAGATCAAATAGATGGCGCTGTTGTCCTCCAGGCGAAAAGCGGTAAGCCCCACGGCCATCAGGCTAAAGAACTGCAGCGCGATCCCCATCAGCATACTTAATAGCATCAGCGGCAGCGCCGCCCACTGAAAGTTTGGCACCGGCCCCACAAATATTAGCCCAAGCACGATCGCCAGCGAGCCTGTAAACAACAAATTGACCGCCACATGCCCTACCGCGGCCGCCGCCTGATAAGCAATATAGTGAACCGGCCTGTTTAAAAGGTAGGCCATGTTTCCGGTTTTCACATCCTCGTTGATCTCACCCACAATTGGGATACGGCAGCCGAACACCACCAGCTCGGTGATGATCAGGTACCACACCACCTGCCCGTGGGTATAGCCGTTCACAGAGCCTTCCTTATAAATGGCGCCCCACAGGCTGAAAAACACGAAGATGAACAGCGTGTAAAACATCAGCCCGCTCACCACACGGGAACGGTAGTTGAAGGCGTTCTGCACGTGAACGCGGGCGATCACGGCATATTTCCTCCACCTGTTCATATGCCCACCTCCCGGGAACGGAATATGGTGGTGATGATCTCCTCCATCGGCGGATCGTTTACCGTAATGTCAGCTACGCCGCCCTTTTCGGTCACCGCCTGCATGACCACGCCGATGGGCTGCATCAAAGTGTCCACTGTCAATACCGTCTGAGCACCGCTCTCCTGCACCTTCACACCGTCCATTTCGGGTAAGTTCCGCGGCTCCAGGAACTTCACGGTGATCACCTTGCGGTTTAAATAGGTGGCCTTCAACTGCTCCACGCTCTGGTCCAGCACTACCTGCCCGTGGTCGATCACCATCGCCCGGCGGCAAATGTGCTCCACATCACCCGGGTCATGGCTGGTCAGAAACACGGTGATCCCCTTTTCCCTGTTCCATTCCAGTATCAGTTCGCGAATTGCCTGCTTCACCACCACGTCAAGGCCAATGGTGGGCTCATCCAGGAACAGGATATCCGGCTCATACAGCAGCGACGCGGCAATCTCGCAGCGTATGCGCTGCCCCAGTGACAGCTTGCGCACCGGCGTATGCAAAAACTCGCCAAGGCCGAAACGCTGCGCCAGCACGTCCACCCGCCTGCGCCGCTCGTTATCCTCTATGCCATAGATGGCCCCAAGCATGGCAAAGCTGTCCACTGGCGGCAAATGCATCCACAGCTGCGAGCGCTGCCCGAACACCGTGCCGATGTGCGCACAAAGCTCCCGCCGCTTCTTTACGGGGTTGTATCCAAGCACCTGCATGTTACCGCCGCTTGGGTGAAGGATGCCCGTAAGCATTTTGATGGTGGTGGATTTGCCCGCGCCATTAGGCCCGATAAAGGCAAGCATCTCTCCCCTTTGCACATTGAAAGAAATGCCCTTGACCGCCTCGACCTCCCGGTATTCGGGCGCAATCAGCGCCTTAAAGCCGGCCTTCAGCCCCTCGGCCTTCACACGGGTACGGTAATTCTTACGCAAATTTTCCACCAAGATAGCTTCCCGTTCCATGTCCTCCACCTCCCAAAAATAGAAGAACCGCGGTATTGCACCGCGGTTCTTATCCAAAAGGCCCCGCCGGTGCGTAAGCTTGCGCTTGCACCGGCATAAGCCGCTACACGCGCATGTTCTTAATGACAAACATAAGCTCTTGCCAAGGGTTCATGCGCGTAAACATCATAGCTGCCATCCTTTCGGATAAATTTTTTGCAGGATACCACAAAAAGGAAGCCCTGTCAATCCCTTTATACAAAAAATGCAGGAAAAATTTCATTTTGATATTCCGTTTTTTCAAAACATAAAAGCATCGATGTATGCTATTTCAAAAATGAAAGGAAAATCTCACCGGAAAATTGACAAATTCTAATCAAATCTTCATTGACAGTTTTTGGGCATGTTTATATAATACGAACGATCATGCGGCCGCCGCATGATCGAAACGCTCGATGAGGGCTCAAATATGAAAGAGGATCGCTATGCGCAAAATCCGCACAGCTTTGACCCGGGATTTCTCCCTTCTCCTTTACATCGCGTTGACAACAACGGTTTGCCACCTTCTCATAGGCGGCAACTACGGCTATTTCATTGATGAATTGTATACCCTGGCATGCAGCCGCAATGTCTCACTGGCCTTTGTGGATATCCCGCCCGCCGCCCCTGCGCTTCTGTCGCTCAGCACCGCGCTGTTCGGCGATTCCCTCTTTGCCATTCATATCCTTCCCTCCGTCTTTTGCGGAGTGATGGTGATTATAGTGGGGCTCATGGCCAGGGAACTGGGCGGAAAGCGCCCGGCCATGCTCATCGCCGGCATTGCCGCCGCTTTCGTCCCCGTTTGGATGGCGCTGGGCTCACTGTACACTTACGATTTTCTGGATCAGCTCACACTTGCCTTGCTGTTCTTTGCCCTCATCAAGCTCCTGAAAACCGAAAACCCCAAATGGTGGCTTGTGATCGGCGCCATCGCCGGCTTAGGGCTGATGGTAAAGCCATCCGAAATATTCTTCCTGGCGGCCATGGCGCTGGGACTGCTTCTTACAAAACACCGCCGCATGTACTTAACCCGGTGGCCATGGCTGGGCGCGCTGACCGCATTTGTCATCATCCTGCCAGCTGTCATCTGGCAGGCATCCCACGGTTTCCCCATCGCGGAATACTGGCTTTCCTATTCCTCCTATAAAACGGTGCGGGTAGGCGCCGCAGAATTCATACTCATGCAGGTCATAGGCGTCAACATCTTCCTGCTCCCTGTATGGATCGCCGGCCTTTGCTATTTTCTTTTCCACAGGGAAGGAAAGCGTTACCGCCTGCTGGGCGTGATCTTCGGGATTCTGTTCCTCATCCTCCTCTTCACAGGGGCCAAGATGTACATGCCCATTCCCGCCTACGCCATGCTTCTGGCCGGCGGCGCGCTGGTTATTGAACGGTTCGCGCTCAAAAAGGGACGCAAAACGCTGGTGGCCATATTCCTTTGCCTGGTCGTTGTGACAGGCGTCATTCAGGCGCCCAACTTCATGCCCATCCTGCCGGTGGATAACCTGATTTCTTATTATGATACGGTTGGCCGCATTTTCGGGGTTAAATCCATTAAGCTGGATGACAACGGTCCCCTGCCGCTGCCCCAATACTTTTACGACCGCTTTGAATGGGATGTGCTCGTCCGCGATGTGGCAGAAGTGTATAACAGCCTGCCGGAAGAGCAGCGGAAAGAAACCGCCATCGTGTCCATGTACTATGGCCCGGCCGGAGCCGTCGACCAGCTTGGCGGCGCGTACGGCCTGCCCAAGGCTACGTGCGGCCATCTTAACTATTACTTCTTTGGCCTGGATCGGTCAGCAAGCAAGTCCTGGATCATGATCGGCGGATCGTACTATGGTTTGCACCCGATCTTCGATCAGGTCAGCCCTGTCAAGACTTCCCTTACCAAGTATCGCCAGCCTCACCAACTGCCCATCTTCCTCTGTACCGGTCCCAAGTTCACCCCGGAAGAGGCTAAGATCGGGCTCAAGCGGTTCGAGTAGCGGCGAGAGGGTACGGATAGATTTAGCGGGGAGGAGCCTTTTTGAAAAAATGCTCCTCCCCGCACCCTACCTCGAAAAACTTTCACTATTAATGAAAATTCTATCTTCAAGAATTTAAGCCAATAAAGCTCGAAATGGCTTATCCAATGCGACATATGCATGCTAGCCTTTTTGTGGGCCCAAGGGTATACCCTCCGGCGCTTTTTTCATATCCGAAGCGTTTCTAACCTAGTTCTACCTTTCGCCATTGCCCATAATTTGCATGATCTATGGACATTAATTACCATACATGGTATGATCAGTAAAGCTTGTCCTTTACCATATTTTGAGACGAAATCCCTTTTCCCGGCATTTTTCTTCAATATACAGTATGTACACCGCTCTATGTTATCCTGCCGGAATTTTTTGGAGGTCGCGACATGAAAAAGATTTGTTTCGTGCTGATTCCCCTTTTTATCTCCCTATTTCTTTTCTGTACACCGCAGGCTGTGCTGGCTGAAGAGATGACCTCGTGCACGGTATCTGTCGGGCAAAGCGCCAGCGTTGTAAGCCCAGGGGATACGGTAACTGTCTCCATCAGCGTCGGCGTTGCATCAGGCTCCGTCTCCGAGCTTGGAATTCAGCTGGCGGAGGTTCCGGGGCTTAGTTTGGCCTCTGTGAATGTCTCCGGAGGATGGGGTTTTGCGGTCAACAGCCCCTCCTATTTGAACGTTCGGGGCGGCCCTGCTACTGCCGGCAGCAATGTCTCGCTCACCCTGACACTGAATTTCGCGGCTGATGCCCACGGTACATACCTATACGATGTCTATAATGTACTATATACGGATGTATATGGCGAACCCATGAGTGCCGGCGGCGGGTCTGCAGCCTTCGAGGTCCATACCCGCGGTACGGAATGGGTTGTCGGTCTGCCCCCCACCTGTGTGGTAGAAGGCAAACTGGTCATCAAGTGCGATGATTGCCCATTCGTCTATGAAGAAACGCCCATCCCCATGATAGATCATGTTCCGGGCTTGCCTATAATCACAACGCCGCCGGCCTGCCTGCTGGAAGGCGAGGAGACCACCTATTGCGTAAATTGCAGCTCCGTATTGGCAACGCAAGCAATACCCGCCACAGGCCATACGCCGGGTGATTGGCAGACAGTAACCACCCCCGCCTGCCTGGATAATGGCCTCAATGAGCTGCGCTGCATTACCTGCAATGCCTTGCTGGATTCACAGGATATCGACGCAACCGGCCATACGCCGGGTGATTGGCAGACAGTGACCGCCCCCACTTGTACTGAAAATGGTTTGAATGAAAAACGCTGCACAACCTGCAATGCCTTGCTGGATTCCCAAACAATCGCCGCAACCGGCCACACAGCGGGTGATTGGCTGATTGTTACCGCCCCCACCTGCACGGAAAATGGCCTGAATGAGCTGCACTGCACAATCTGCAACGCCTTGCTGGATAGTCAAATTACTGCCGCAACAGGCCATACGCCTGGTGATTGGCAAACAGTCACAAAATCCACCTGCACCAAAAAAGGGAAAAAGGAACAGCATTGCACCGTATGCAACGCATTGCTGGATACAAAAACCCTTGCAGCAAAGGGCCATACGCCAGGGGAATGGGCGGTGACTTTGCGTCAAACAACCGATAAACCGGGCTTGGAAAGCCTGTTGTGCGATGTCTGCGGCATAACGCTCGATACCCGTGAATTGCCGGCCATGAGCGAACCCCGCACTGACAGCCTCGCCACCCTTCCGGGTGAAACCATGGCGGATGCTGCCCCCCTGCTTTCGGAAAAGTGGCCTGCGTACACGTCTATCGATCTTTCAAAGCCCCAGGTCCTTGAATTTCCTATTGTTGCAGAAGGCGGTTACGTGGTAGGAACCGTCACCGTGACGGTGGATGAAAACGGGATGGTTACCATCACCTATGTATTAACCGCCAAGGGCGCGGCCATCAAAGCAGGAGCATTGGCTTTCCTCCCCACAGACCGGGATTTAAAGGAGCTTTCGCCGGAGGAACTGGCGGAAACGGCCATTGATCCTGCCATCGCTTTTTCCTATACCGCACCGCTTGATACCATACCCCAGAAAGACGGTTTTGCAATGCTGTGTCTGAATTTTGTGGTGGATTACGATGTATACGCTGAAGGCGTGAAGGAGTACCTTCCTGAAGCGGAATAGAAATCCGGTCACAGGATACTGAATATCCAAATGTCCTTAACAGAATTGAAGTTTTTCAAGGATGGGTGCGGGAATGGGAATTTTTTAAAAAGTCCCCTTCCCGCATATTTTATACGCTTCCTTACCCCTCGCCCTTTTGAAGCCAGTCGCGTATCATTTGTATGGCATGCTTTTCCACTCTGGATACGTATGATCTGGAAATATTGAGATGCCTTGCGATCTCGTGCTGATGATGGGCGCGGCCGTCAAGGATACCATAGCGCAGCTCCAGCACGATGCGTTCCCGTTTGGGCAGACGTTTCAGTAGACAGCGGACACGGCTCATGGTGACGCGCTTATGCACTTCCTCCTCCACCACATCCCCGGAAGTGCCCAGAATATCCATAAAGGAAATATCGTTGCCTTCCCCGTCGGTGCCGATGGGCTCGCTGAGGGATACGTCCCCCCGGCGCTTTTTGGCTGCGCGCAGCGCCATTAATATTTCGTTTTCCACGCAGCGGGCAGCATAGGTAGCCAGGGC
>JAEZJP010000335.1 GCA_023415715.1 Bacillota bacterium | reverse complement strand
GGTCACCCTTAATCAATAACATGATTTGTTTTGCCGGCAAGGCACTATTTGATATCATGGTCTTCTTTCTTTGCTTCCCGGTACATTCTTTTATCCTGGTGCTGCTCGATGATCAAAAGAAGAATCAGCACCGTAAGCAACAGCCCGGCGGCAGCCCAAAGAACATTGGAAATAACGGCAGCGCCAAGCCATCGGGCCATTGCGCCTGCAAATATCAATACGCCCATGATTTTGAGAAGGACTGTTCCCGGTTCCAGCATATTCAATTTATGGCGCGGCTCCCACATTGCTTTTCATCACCTTAAAGAATACCATTTTCTCCTGGCATACATATTATAGCATATGTCCAAATCAAGAATTGCTTTGAGGCGGGATGAAGCTTTGATAAATTATTATACTAGAATCGTGCCGGGTCTACAAGATATGTAAAAAACGCCTGCCGCCTCGATATATAAAGTTGTATCCCGAGTTGTGCTGTTGCGGCTGGAATTTCAAACATCATGGAGATTCTCCGCCGGAAAACCGCATAATTCCTTTGTTTTTGCTCTTGTATTCTCCTTCCAGCCATGGTATACTGAAATGCAGGCAGACAATCACCGTCATGACTTTTTGAAAGAAGGGTGTAATCGAAAGAGTGGGTATTGCTTGATTCTATCCTACAATCTGCGGGCGGCGGCTTGTTTCTTTAACGGCCTTCCGGGCAAAGAGCCTAAGGAAGACCAGAAACAGGTGGCATCCTGTTTTTTGAGGATGGGACAATAAGCAATAAGGGTCCACTCTTTTCTGTTGCCTAAATGACCTTTGTTTCAATTTAACTAAACCTTCATCGTCCGCAAGGAGAGACCATGAACAAGGCAGATATAGCCGCCACAGCGCTTCCCATCAGCCGGAAGCTTTCGGAAGAATTGGGATATGAACTGGTGGAGGTGGCACTGGACAAGGAGCCTGCTGGAAAGTACCTGCGCATCTACCTGGATAAGCCGGAGGGCATCAGCTTAACCGACTGTGAAACCTTCCACCGCAGGGTACAGCCACTCATTGAACATCTGGACTATGATTTTCTGGAGGTCTGTTCTCCCGGGCTGGACCGGCCCATCAAAACCCCGGAAGACTTCAAGCGAAATGAGGGGGAAGAGGTGGAGGTCCGCCTGTTTAGGCCCGTGGACGGCGCAAAGATATTCCAGGGCACGCTGGCGGGCCTTACAGACGGCCAGGTGCTGCTGGACACGGCGCAGGGTCGCAGGGAGTTTTCCCAAAAGTCCGTCGCCGTTGTGAAACGTCTTGTTTCCCTGGAGGGGATTGAGGACGTGGATTTAAGTGAAAAGCAAGATAGTTGATTTTATTACCAATGGAAGGCGGGATGCATCCCATGAAATCGGAAATCGTTGAAGCGGCAAGAGCGTTGGCCCGGGAAAAAGGTATTGACGAGGAAATGTTGTTCTCTACCATTGAAGAGGCCATGAAAACGGCCTACAAAAAGAACATGCCCAAAAATACGCCGGTTCCGGCCAATCTCAGTGTCCACATCAACCGCACCAGCGGGCAGGAGCAGGTATTGGCCCGCAAAGTAGTGGTGGAGCAGGTGGAAGAGCCGAACAACCAGATTTCCCTGTCGGAAGCCCACCGCATCCGTTCGGATTACCAATTGGGCGACATCGCCGAGGTGGATGTGACTCCTCAGGGTTTCCTGCGCGTGGCGGCCCAGGCGGCAAAGCAGGTGATTGTGCAGCGCATTCGGGAGGCCGAGCGCGGCAAGGTATACGAGGAGTTCATTGAAAAGGAAAACGAAATTTTAACCGCCATCGTGCAGAGGGTGGAAACCAAAGCCGTATATGTGGAACTAGGACGTACCGAAGGTGTTCTGGAAGCCGGCGAGTTCATGCCCAATGAAGAATACCACGTGAACGATCATATCAAGGTTTACGTACTACAGGTGCAGCGCAGCGGCCATGAGGGCATACGCGGCCCGCAGGTTAGGGTCAGCCGCATCCATCCGGGTCTTGTGAAGCGCCTGTTTGAAATGGAAGTGCCTGAGATCGCCGCCGGTGTCGTGCAGATCAAGTCCATCGCCCGTGAGGCAGGCAGCCGTACCAAGATGGCCGTTTCCTCCTCCGACGCGGTGATCGATCCCGTAGGCGCCTGCGTGGGCCAGCGGGGCAGCCGTGTGGACAAAGTGGTGGAGGAACTGAAAAACGAAAAGATCGACATCATCAAGTGGTCGCCGGACCCTGCTGAATTTGTGGCCAACGCACTGAATCCCGCCCATGTTTTAAGCGTGTTTGTGGCGGAGAGGGAAAAGGCATGCCGCGTGGTGGTGCCGGACAATCAGCTTTCCCTGGCCATAGGCAAGGAAGGTCAAAATGCCCGCCTGGCTGCCAAGCTGACCGGCTGGAAGATCGACATCAAATCCCAGTCTCAGGCGGCGGAACTGATGGCACTTCCTGTAGAGGAGCTGCCTCCCTATGAGGAGGAAACTCTTGAGCCAATGGATGACGACGACACCCTGTAAAAAGGAGCGGTGCCATGAAGCCTCGGAAGATCCCAATGCGCATGTGCGTGGGCTGCCGCGAGATGAAGCCGAAAAAGGAACTGATCCGGGTAGTAAAGCGGCCTACGGGGGAAATAGCCCTGGATCAGACGGGCAAGATGCCCGGCCGGGGCGCCTATGTGTGCCGCAACCAGGCTTGCCTTACAAAAGCCATCAAGCAAAAGCAGCTGGACAGGGCGCTGGAGCACAAGCTGGAGGATGATGTGGTAGCTCAGCTTCGAACCATGCTGGAAAACCTGCCGCCGGCGCCGCCTGAACCGCCTGATCAGGAGGAAGAAGTGACATGACGGACGCAGTGCCCGATTTTGACAAACTGGCCGGATATATCGGCCTGGCGGTCCGGGCCGGGCAGGCCGTGACTGGCGAAGGTGCCTGCGTTGCAGCCATCCGGGCTGGAAAGGCCGCAGTGGCAATGCTGGACAGCGACGCTTCCGAAAATGCCGTCAAGCGGTTCACGGATGCATGTGCCCACCACCGGGTGCCCCTTATAAAGCTTCCGCCGGAACTTATGCAAAGAGCAGCGGGAAAGCCTGGGCGGATGGCCATGATCATGACTCCTGGCGGGCTTGCTTCAAAAGTGCTGGAATGCATGGGGAATAAAACGGGAAACAATTGATATTCAAGGATTTATCATTTTCTTACTTTCTTGTATGGATTAAATGCGGGGGTGCAAGCGTTTCATGACCAAAGTCAAACTCAAGGATGCCACAAAAGAGCTTTCCAAGGATGCGGGCGGTGTGCTGGAGGAAGCCACGCGCGTAAAGCGTTCGGCGGAAAGCCTCTTGCAGACGTTGCGCAAGCTGGAAAATCAGTTTATCCGGGAGGAAGAGCAGCGCCGCGCCCAGGAGAAGCTGGAGGAACAGCAGAAACTGGCGGAGCAGCATACCAAGGCATGGACCATGCTGGATGAGGAAGAAGCGGCTGCCCTTCAAGCGGAGGCGGAGGTTATCCCTCCCGTTCCGGAAAAGGTTGTCCAGGTACAAACGCCTGTGGCCCCGCCTGTGCCCCCTGCGGCCCCTATGGTCCCTGCGGCCCCTGTGGCGGAAGCACCTGTTATTGAGAAGGCGCCTGCGCCTGAAAAAGCTTCCGTTATCGAAAAAGCGCCTGTTATTGAGAAGGCGCCTGTAATCGATAAGGTGCCTGTCGCGGAAAAAGCGCCGGCGGAGGCGCCCAAAGCGGCAGCGGAGCATGCACAAGCGCCTGCGCCTGCGCCCGTACCCAAAGCTGCACCAGTGACGGCAGCGCCCGAGGTGGCGCCTGCCCCGGTGCCTGCCCCCGCCCCGATGCTTGGCGGCCCCGCCCCGACGCCTGTTCAGGCTTCTGTGCCGGCTCCGGCGCCTGTTCCCGTACCCGCAAGGCCTGCACCCGCAGCGCCTGCTGCGGCACCGCGGCCCCAGGCCCAGCCTGCTCAAAGGCCGCTGCGTCCTGCCATGCAGCCGCCCCGGCCAATGGGCCAGCCTGTTCCCGCTGCACAAACAAATGCGCCCCAGGCGCCCTTCGCAGGCGGAGCGCCGCGGCCGCCCTATGGCCGCCCTGCGAATCCCGCTCCTGCAGGCCAGGGCCCTTATGGCCGTCCTGCAAATCCTGCACCAATGGGCCAGGGTCCCTACGGACGTCCGGCTAATCCCGCTCCATCCGGCCAGGGTCCCTATGGGCGTCCGGCTAATCCCACCCCGATGGGACAAGGCCCTTATGGCCGTCCCGCGAATCCGGCAGGTCAGGGTCCCTATGGCCGTCCGGCCGGCGGCGCCCCCATGGGCCCCGGCGGGCCACGTC
Organism: Bacillota bacterium; assembly: GCA_023415715.1. Classification (GTDB taxonomy): domain Bacteria; phylum Bacillota; class Clostridia; order Christensenellales; family Aristaeellaceae; genus JAEWAH01. Next base: position 6,315 of record JAEZJP010000335.1, on the reverse strand, counting down.
CCCAGGGCGGCTTTGGCGGACCTCGCCCCCAGGGTGGTTTTGGCGCACCGCGTCCCCAGGGCAGCGGCTTTGGCGCACCCCGGCCCGGCATGGGCCCCCGCCCCGCTGGCGGCGGGTTTGGCCGTCCCAAAGCGCCTGAACTGACGCCTGTTGTGGAAAAGGAACGGGTGTCCAACTATGACCCCAACAAGAAAAATTACGTTCGCCAGCACGATCCCGAGCGTGTCGTAAAAACACGCAAGCAGCTGGTGAAGGAAAACTTTTCCGGTTATGACGATGATGTGATCCGCGGCGGCAAGCGGGCCAGGGCGGGCAAGAAGCTCTCCGCCCAGCAGATGATGGCACCCATCAAGATCGAAAAGGCATTCATGACCGCGGAGACCATCACCGTAAAGGACTTGACCGAGCGCATCGGCAAGCCTGCCGGCGACATCCTCAAGAAGCTTTTGCTGCTGGGGATCATGGCCAATATCAACAGCGAGCTGGATTTTGATACCGCGTCTCTGGTCTGTACCGAGTTTGGCGTAGAACTGGAAAAGAAGCTGGACAAGACGGCGGAAGATTACCTCTCTGACGAAGATTTCGAGGATACCGACGAGGATCTTATCACCAGGCCTCCCGTCATCACCATCATGGGCCACGTGGACCATGGCAAGACTTCGCTGCTGGACTATATCCGCAATGCCCACGTGACCGCGGGCGAAGCAGGCGGTATCACCCAGCATATCGGCGCCTATACGGTGGAACTGAACGAACGGCAAATCACCTTCCTGGATACCCCCGGCCATGAAGCGTTCACCGCCATGCGCGCAAGGGGCGCCCAAGCTACCGACATCGCTGTGCTGGTAGTGGCTGCGGACGACGGCGTGATGCCGCAGACCGTGGAAGCCATCAACCATGCCAAAGCGGCGGATGTGCCTATCATCGTAGCTATCAACAAAATGGATAAGCCGGGCGCCGATCCCGAACGGGTGAAGCAGGACCTGACTGCCTACGAACTGGTGGCAGAGGAATGGGGCGGCGAAACCATCATGGTTCCCGTCAGCGCCATTACCGGCAAGGGTGTGGACCAACTGCTGGAAATGATCCTCCTGGTGGCGGATGTGCAACAGCTGCGAGCCAATCCCGACCGTCTGGCCCGCGGTGTTATCATTGAGGCCAAGCTGGACAAAGCCCGCGGCCCGGTGGCTACTGTTCTTGTGCAGAACGGTACGCTTCACATCGGCGACAACATCGTGGCCGGCATGGCTTCCGGCCGTGTGCGTGCCATGCTGAACGACCGTGGCGACAGGGTGGATGAAGCAGGTCCCTCCATGCCGGTGGAAGTCTCCGGCTTCAATGAAGTGCCTTTGGCAGGCGACGAAATGATGGCCGTTGGCGACGATCATTTGAGCCGCCAGGTGGCCGAGGAACGGCGCGAAAAGGTAAGGGCAGCGCGTGCCAGCACCAGTGCCAAGGTATCTTTGGATAATCTGTTCTCCAAGATTGACGCGGGCAAGATGATTCACCTCAACCTGATCATCAAGGCCGACGTGCAGGGCTCCGTGGAAGCTGTGAAGCAGGCCCTGGAAAAGCTGTCCAACGACGAGGTGAAGGTGCGTGTGCTGCACAGCGGCGTAGGCGCCATCAACAAGGATGATGTGAACCTGGCCTCCGCCTTTGATGCCATCATCATCGGCTTCAACATCCGCCCGGATAACAGCGCAAGGGAGCAGGCCGAGCGGGAAGAAATTGACATCCGCCTCTACCGTATCATTTACCAGGCCATTGAGGACATTGAAAAGGCCATGAAAGGCCTGTTGGCGCCCCAGTTCAAGGAAGTCGTACTGGGCCACGCCGAAGTCCGCAACACCTTCAAGATCACCGGGGCAGGCACGATAGCAGGCTGCTATGTTTTGGACGGCAAGGTGCAGCGCAACGCATCCGTACGCCTCCTGCGCGATCATGTGGTGGTGTTCGAGGGCAAGCTCTCCTCTTTGAAGCGCTTCAAGGATGACGCCAGGGATGTTGCCGCCGGCTACGAGTGCGGTATCGGCCTGGAAGCCTACAACGACGTCAAGGAAGGCGACGTCATCGAGTGCTTCACGCAGGAAGAAGTGGAACGCTAACACAATTCGGGAAAATGGCTTAGCCATTTTCCCGAGTTTGTAACAGCTCCCTGTAAAGCCAAAGATTTAGAATGTTTCTTTCCACGACCCCAGAAAGACGAGGAATTTCAGTGAGTTCTTATCGAAGCGACCGTATTTCTGATCAGGTTCGCCGGGAGGTGGACCAGATCATCCGCAGCCAGTTGAACGACCCCAGGATTGCCGGAACCTTCAGCATCACCCATGCCGAGGTGACGAGGGATCTGCGCTATGCCAAGATTTATGTGAGCATCCTGGAGGAGGATAAGGCGGCCGGCGTCATGGCGGCGTTAAAGGGCGCGGCAGGATTCGTCCGCAGGGAATTGGGCAAAAGCATGGTGATCCGCTATACGCCGGAGATCATCTTCCAGCAGGATCAGAACATCGCCTATGGCGTACATATCGCGGATATCTTAAACCAGGTACACGCTAAAGAAGCGGAAGGAAACATAATCGATGAGGAAGAACCGTCCGGCGCAGATGAATAGCTTTCCGGAAGCCATGACGGCTGCCATCCTCAGGGCGGAGCGTATACTTTTGTGCACCCACGTATCGCCGGATGGGGATACCATCGGCAGTTCGCTGGCACTACGCAGTGCCCTCATCAAGCTGGGCAAGCAAGTGGAGGTCGTTTGCGCCGACGAAGTGCCGCAATTGCTTATGTTTTTGAGCGGCGCGGGGGAGATTCGCAAACCTGCCCAATTGAAAGGCAAAAGCTTTGATCTGGCCATTGCCGTGGATGTGTCCGACCGCCTTCGCCTGGGGGATTGCGCACCGCTGTTTTTTGCCACCAGGTGTACGATTCAGGTAGACCATCATGGCACCAATCCGGGCTATGCCGACATCAACGTGGTGTCGGCCGGGGCAAGCGCCACAGGTGTGCTCATATATGAGCTGATTCACAGCCTGAATGTAAATTGGGATTTAGATATCGCCACAAGCCTGTATACCGCCATAGCAACGGATACGGGCAATTTCAGTTTTGACAATACTACGGCCGACGCCTTTCAAGCTATGGGTGAACTAATGACCTACGGTCTGCCCATTGCCAGATTGAACCGCGTGCTTTTCAGGGAGCGCAGCAGGGAACAGATATTGCTGCTGAACCGCGCCTTGTCAACCCTTACCTTCTATCATGACGGCAAGATTTCGGGGATGCAGCTAAGCCAGGCAGACCTTGACGCCTGCGGCGCAAAAGCGGAGCATGCGGAGTCCATTGTGAATTACGGCATAGACATTACCGGCGTCAAAATGACATATCTGGCCAGGGAAGTGGACGGAGGCACCAAATTCAGCCTCCGGGCACTGGAAGGCTGCAACGTGGCCGAATTGGCCGCAAGCTTCGGGGGCGGCGGGCATGCGCTGGCGGCGGGCTGTACCATGAACGCCGGGCTTTCGGATGCTGTCCGGATCATGATTGCGGCCATGGAGAGAAGTCTTGCGGAAGGGCAGCCATGAACGGGTTTTTCAATGTTTTAAAACCGCCGGGCATGACATCCAGCCAGGTGGTTGGTTATGTTCGCAGGCTGATAAACGGTGAAAAGGCGGGCCATGCCGGCACGCTGGATCCGCAGGCGGCGGGCATCCTGCCTGTGATGGCAGGAAGGGCGGCCAGGCTGTTTGACTATTTGGTGGACAAGCGCAAGACCTATGTGGCGGAGATCGCCTTCGGCACGGCCACCGACACCCAGGATGCGCAGGGACGTGTGATCGATAAGGGCGAAAAGTACCCTTCCCTTAAGGATGTACAGGCGGTATTGCCCATGTTCACCGGGGAGATTATGCAGGTGCCGCCCAGCTTTTCCGCTATCAAGCAGGATGGGCGCAGGCTTTATGACCTTGCCCGCCGCGGCGAGATGGTTGAAGCTGCGCCACGCCCCATCCTGGTGGAGGAAATATCCCTTGGACGAGAGACGGTAAGCCACGGCATGATGCTAACCATCCGTTGCGGCAAGGGTACATACGTGCGCACACTGTGCCATGACATCGGCAGGGCTGTAGGCTGCCCCGCGCATATGCGGTTCCTTCTCCGCACGCAAAGCGGCGTTTTCACCCTGGATACCGCCTATACGTTGGAAGAACTCCAAACGGCGAAGGATGATGGCAGGCTGAAAGCATGCCTGCTTTCCATGGACATGCCGCTTGAGCATCTTCACCGTGTTGATGTGCCCGTGGCCTTGGAGAACATATGCAGGAACGGAGGAGCGATGCGCCTTGCCGCCTTTGAAAATATGGGTCAAACGGCGGATAACGTACCGCTTCGGGTATACCTGCATGACACATTTATGGGCATTGCCTGCCGCCAAGGCTCTTCCATCGTGTTTCGGACTATGGTAGGCGGCGGTATAATTGATACGTAATACGCATGATATCTTTGGAGGGTTCCTATGCGCCTGACATTTTCGGATAATGTCATGTCCGGCTCCTGCGTTCTGGCTCTGGGCATGTTTGACGGCGTTCACACAGGTCATGCATGGCTTTTGCGGACTGCCAGGGAGTGGGGCTTACTGGAAAGGCTGCCGGTGGTGGTTTGCACTTTTATGCAGCATCCCCTGGCGGTGATTGCGCCCAATAGTGTTCCGCCCATGCTGTCTACCGTGCCGGAGCGGGCCGCACGCGTGGCCCAGCTGAAAGCGGATACATTGGCTGTGCTTCCCTTTGACCGCGAAATGATGAACATGACGCCAAGAGCTTTTGTGGATTGGCTGATGAGCAGGTTCCATCCCCGGCATATAGTGGTAGGCTTCAACTACACCTTTGGCATAAAAGGGGAAGGCGATGCCAAACTGCTGAAAAAGATGGGCAAAATTCTGGGCTTTGAAGTGCACATTGTGTCCCCCGTACAGGTGGATGGTCATGTCGTTTCTTCCTCCCGCGTGCGTGACCTCCTGGAGCAGGGGAATGTGGAACTGGCCTTAAAACTTTTGGAGCGGCCTTATGCCATTTCCGGGCGCGTGGAGCACGGCAAGGGAGTGGGCAGGAAACTTGGTTTTCCCACAGCCAACGTATCCATTCCCAAACACAAGGCACTGCCTGCCTTTGGCATTTATGTGGCCCGTGTCAAGACAAAAAAGGGCATGTTTCCGGCCGTGGTCAGCCTGGGCCGCCATCCCACACTGCCCGAGGGCGATGTCACGCTGGAAGCCTATCTGCTGAATTGCTCACAGGATTTGTACGGGCAAAAGATTCGCGTGAATTTTCTCAAGCGGCTGCGCCCCGAGATCAAATTTGCGGACGTTCAGGCGCTGAAAGATCAAATGGCGCATGATGTGGCTGATACCAAGGCGTATTTCGGTATTTCATGACGCTTTGAGGAAAACGGTACGGCATTCTCCATGCTGGGCTTAAGACAGACGGTCGAATTATGGGCCATAAAGCAAGCCGCCTTGGGGAATAATAGGCCTTGGCGGAAAAAAATTCCCCGGCATACGTTTACAAATGCATTGTGTAGTGCTACAATGAAAGACGCTGTTTTGAACCATGGGCGCAGTTTTGCGACGCTCCGACGCTTCGCTTCGTTCATGGCGATTAGGTGAAAGGAGAAAGGAATTATGTTAAAGGCTGAAATCATCCAAACCTATGGCCGCCACGAGGGCGACACCGGGTCTCCCGAAGTGCAGGTAGCGCTGCTTACCGAACGGATCAACCACCTGAACGAGCACCTGAAGATCAACAAGAAGGACCACCACAGCCGCCGCGGCCTGCTTCTGATGGTCGGCCAGCGCAGGGGCCTCCTGGACTACCTGAAGAAGACCGACATCGAGCGGTACCGTACGTTGATCGGCCAGTTGAACCTGCGCAAGTAAACCCGCTTCCGCGGCTTGCGCGTACTGCTGGTTGATACCGGATGAGGGGTACATTTTTATCCGGTCAAACTGTTTGTGGAAGCCGCCAGTGGCGCTCATGAATGCATGGGCGCCCCTGCGCGGCTTTTTCACAGGAATATCAGGAGGCATGGGCCTCCAAAGAGGTGCCAGTCTGACTTCACAAAGAGAACAGGCTGGTGTGTCCAAGAGAAAAGGCAGGAAAGCCTTACATGTGACGATGTGAAGGAGATTGGCATGGAATACAAAAAGTATACAATGGATTTGGCGGGACGGCCGCTGACACTGGAATTTGGGAAATATGCTCAGCAGGCGGCCGGTTCGGCGCTGGTAAGATATGGCGACACCGTGGTGATCGTAAACGC
>JAEZJP010000310.1 GCA_023415715.1 Bacillota bacterium | reverse complement strand
CCATCTGGCTCAATCGTCGCGCTGCCGCGCTGCCGCTTGCATCGCTCGTTTCGCCAGCCTCCTCCACACCGCCCTAATCTGCCACTGGCAGGGGCGATGTTCCGGAGCCACAGGCGGCGCTTCGGCTACGGAGCCTCCACGAGGGAGCCTTTTGGAACGCCTCTCTCAAGAAGCCCCGGAACACCGCAACGATTGAGCCAGATGGAATAGGTGGCGCGCAGCACCGGATGAGGTGTTGGGTTATGACTCCTGCTCTTCTATTGCCACCTCATCAGTCGACTTCGTCGACAGCTTCCCCTCAAGGGGAAGCCTTTGTATACGCTCCACTCGTAGTCTTGATGTATGATCCGCGCGTACTCTGTTTTCAGAGTAGTATAAAGAAAACCTTCCGCCCCTACTTATACACCTTCACGTACTCCTTCATGACATACGCTTCCTGGCCTTCATACACGGTTTGGTACCACATATCGTCAACTTCTTTCAGCCACAGAAGCACACCGCTGTTACGCATGCCCAGCGTTTTGGACGACTTATCGGGTTTTGCCCGAACGTTCAGCCCCATGCTGTTTCCCGTATCCACAGTGCCCACTAAACAATCCCCGGCAAATTCCGTATTGTATACGATCGCGTGCATGGCTTCGTCGATGGCGGCGAAGTTATCGGCAAACAAATCCGCTTTGAAGGTGCTGTCAAACACCGTTTGCGCTTTACCTTCGCGGTCATTCAGCACGATTTTCACATAGACGTTTTCCATGTCGGTGAAATCGCAGTCGTAATATCCTTCCAGCACAAGGGTATTGCCGTTCCAGGAATAGCGCTCGCCGATGCCGGTCAGGGCGCTGCTTAATTGGTAGTTGTAGATGCGCTTGTTTTCGGGATGAAGCATATAGGAGCTAAGCTTATCGCTGCCCTGCGCCTGTACAAACTTATTCTTATCCCAAAGAAAATAGGTGGAATAGGTGTTGTTGGCGCCGGATACCCGAAGGGCCTGAATATCCAGATAGCCGTCGAAATTGAGGTCAACGAAGTCCAGCGCCTTCATATACTCCCATTGCTCCTGAGCGGAGGAAAAGAACAGATCATCATTGATCACGCCGGCGCTGCTTGTCACTTTCAGCTGCCAGATGGGAAAGCCGTCGTCGTCCTGCGCAAACCTGCCGGTGGGGTACAGGCTGAAGGTCATTTCGGGAAGAGAATCGTGTATCTTGGCCGCTACCGTGTAAGCGGCTTCTTCCGCCCCAGCCGATGATATAGGCAAGGCATCAAAAGCGGGCAATGCCAGCAGTAGACCCAGGATGATGCAGAGGATGTTGCGGAATGGATGTTTCACAGGCGTTGCCCTCCTTGTTCTTTAAACGGATTTGTGCTTGCAGGGTAAGCTGCCTAAGACAGTACTTGCTTAAACGGATTGAAGCAGTTCCATGATATATGCTTCCCTAACCAAAAATGCGCTTTCGTAATTGCCGCAAAGTTCGGTATTGGCCTTTAACGCATCAGTAAGTTCGACGAATTCCAAAGAATAGTTCAGTTCCGCCTCATACGCGTCCAGGCAGCATTGCGTGTTCCCGTCTTCCACGTTGGCAAGATAGTAATAGGAATGCTGTTCGAAAATTTCAGGATTTCCATATATGCTTTTGCGTTTTTCAATCAGCTCGCCAAATTCCCGTACCGACTGCGGTATGATCCGCAAGCCCGTTTCCTCCAACGTTTCCCTGGCCAAAGCCTGCATGTGCGTTTCGCCAGGTTCGATGCCGCCGCCGGGGAATTTGTAGTAGCCTTCCAAACCGCTTTTCACCAGTGCGATTTTGTTGTCTTTGAAAATAATGGCCCTGACCGCTTCCCGCTTATATAAGTCCCACGAATCGTCGTAGTTTTGGGCATCGAATATGTGCAGCAAACGCATTTGTATCATCCTTTTAAGATGCTTAACAGAAAGATAACATACATACGCTCATGTTATATCGTAAGAAGATGAATGTCAAGATTTCACAGCTGCAACTACAGGGCAGTCTCATTTATTGTGGCATGTCATTATAGGATTGAGGTTTCGCCCCTGTGGGGGCGACCAGGGCTTTCCTACCCATCTGGCTCAATCGTCGCATTGCTCACTACCGTTCGCACTGTTCGTTTCGCCAGCCTCCTCCGCCTCGCTTCATCCGCCACAGGCGGCGCTTCGGCTTCGGAGCCCTGGACCTTCGGATACATTAAAGGATAGAGATTTCGCCCCTGTGGGGGCGACCAGGGCTTTCCGATCGCCCTGGACCTTCGGAGGCATCCTCTCTTGTTCTTTGAAACTTCAAATGAGACTGCCCAGGGATCTTATACGCCAATGCAGCGGTCCCTTGCGGCAATTTCCCATTTGCCTGTGGTGCTTCCGCCTTCCGCAACCAAGGCATAAGCGTACAGCGCCACCGTCGGGCAAATGTGCGTGGGGATCACGTACTGCACGCTGCCGACGGGCGGACGCTCCCCTTCGTGCCCCGGCTTCATTTTAAAGGTCCAGTGCTCCTCGCTTTGGAACAGAGCTTCGGCATGATCTATGCCTAGCAGTACGCCACGGCTGCCGGCGGGATCTGAAGCAATCCCCTTGTATCCAAGATCCAGCGAAAAAATTCCTTCGCCGGGATGGCTGACCACCCTTGTCAATAAGGCCGCGCCGGGCACAAAATTCAGTTCCGGATACTTCTTTTGATAGCCCGCGTCCATCACGATCAGCGTGCCGGGCGACAAAAACACATCCGCGTAGGCCGCGTGGCATGGGAAGGAGGGCGTTCCCCCCATCACCAGGATGGAGCATTCCAGGCCGTCCCGGCGCCAATTCTCAACAAGCGCATGCACGGGCTGCAAGCTTTCCTCCACCTTTTGCACCCGAAGTTCAAACGCTTCCGAGCGATGGCCGTCGTAGCAGTGCAGCCCCTGCATGGATAGGCCGTCCAGCGCGCAAGCCTGCCTGTAAAGCGCATCCGCCTGCTCATATGCAGCGCCGGTGCGGTTCATGCCCAGGTTCATATCCAAAAGCGCGCGCACCTGCGTCTTTTGGGCAATGGCAGCCTCCGATAAAAGCGCAAGCTGCGTAAAGTCATCGCCGATGGCATAGAAGATGAGGTCATAATATTTTTTTGTAAGTGTAATAAAGCGGGCGATATTCGGGCCTACAAGCGGATACGCCAGCAAAACCGCATCCGGGCCGCACTGGGCCGTCATTTCCGCCTCCGCGATGGTGGCGCACTTGAAGCGGCGGATGCCCTGCTCCATTTGCATTTTGATGATTTCCCGGCATTTGTGGGTTTTCATATGCGGCCACAGCCGGCCCGCCCCGCCGGCTATGGCGATTGCGGATTGAATGTTCTTTTGAATGATATCCTTATAAAAGACAAGCGCCGGAGAGGGAATATCCTCTTCACTTTGAAGCCGGTAAGAAGCCTCGTTCAAAAATGTATCCATTTTATTAATCCTCTTTCTTCCGCCGGGATGATTCGTATTGCCGCCAGATAGTCAGTACTTTTTATGATAATAGGCGTACAGTGCCGTTCTTGTCAACAGCAAACAGGCAAAAACAGCCAGGCAGGTCAGCGACACCGTTTGATTGAAGTATCCGCCGATGATAATGCCCAGGATCAAAACAGGCATATCAAACCAGTATGCGTTCCTGCCCACATGGGAGGCGATGACGGTGCCCCGCTCATCATTTTCCCGCACATATGCCTCCTTTAGCTTTGCGTTGTCTTTAAGAATATCCATATACCTTGCCAGGAAAAATATGCCCAGGATCTCCGCGGCAATGCCCATGCCAAGGAGCATCCCGTGCCAAAAGTCACCCCAGGCCGCGCTGTCCCCGATGGGCGTAATGAGATGAAACGCATCAAATATCATGGGCAGACCCACGGCCAGCACCATTGCGGATAGGACAGCCATCCTTTTTTGAACCGTTTTCCTGTACAGCTCCATGTCAAAAATCCTCCACATCAGAAAAATCGAAAACCTCTTCTATGGCCAGCCCGAAGTATTTGGCGATTTTGTAGGCCAGAACCAAGGATGCCGTAAACTTTTCCACCTCGATGGATGTGATGGTCTGCCGCGTTGTTCCAACCGCCTGCGCCAGTTCCTCCTGCGATAGTTTGCGCTGCTTGCGCAGTTCACGGATCTTTGTTTTCAATCTATCACGCCCCCGCAATCGTTTCTGCTTGACTGGTCCGCACTTTTAGCATAGTACACTTTGCATTTTTTGTCAAGTGTACTTTGCAATTCTTGCAAAGTTTATTTTGCAAACCGAAGTACGCTTGTCCACTCCACCGGTCTGGAATCTGTTTCCATTTCATTTCCGCACATGACAATAAGCTGTTCCGGGGCGCCAGGAGGGTTTTTCACCCCTGCCGGGCACAGTCACGTAACAGCCTATATCAAATCAAATCCTTACTTCTCAGAACTCCTTGATTTTGGACGCGGCTTCATCCTGGGCCTTGCGTGCCTCAGGGTCTGTTTCCACTTTGTACTGGGCCTTCAGGTACGCCTTGGCGTGGGGATTTCTCGTCTCCCCCAGGGCCTTGGCCGCTGCGGTGCGGATTAAAGCGTCCTGGTTTCTAATAAGCAGGACCAGGTAGTTGAATCCGTCGTCGCCCCTTGTTTTCCCCAGCCCGTCGATGGCCGCCAGCCTGCTCTCCGCGTCCTTGGATTCCGCCAGCTTGATGAGCGCTTGCTCGTTTCCCTTCCTGACCGCTTTTTCCACCTTGGCCATTTTGCTTTCGAACATGGCGATCCCCTTCCTTTCTCATGGTTGCAGTATAATTTGAGGCAATAGAGACGTTTTTCCCTTATGTCCAACCAGGCTTTAAATAAAGCGCCCGTCTATTCATTGCTAATATACTGCGGGGGGATGCGTGTAAGAACAATTGCGGTCAATACCTGTAAATCAATACGGTCAGCAGGCCGTTTTGCGGCAGCGCCACCATACGTATATCGTAGGGCAGCGTGTTTTCGAACACGAGATCGCTGTAGCTGCCGACGGCCGCGTCAAAATCCCTGGGTATGTAGGCAACGCCCGAATCCCTGTGAACAGACCAATCCACAATTTGAAGCGGAAGGCCAAGCACGGCATTATAGACCGTTGTTGTCAGCTGGCAAACGCCACCGCCGTACCCCTGCCCGTCATCGCTGATATTGGGCGCCATTTTGTATCCGTTCCCCTTATTGTAAGGCGCGCACAATGCGTTGTAGGAAAACGATTCGCCGGCACGCACCACCGTGCCGTTTACGCGATTGCATGCCAGTTCAATGTTCCACCGCCTGTTTTCTGATAGCCTGCCGCCCGTCTTTTCATTGTAATACGTAGTAAACCCGCCGATGGGATCGCCGGAACCGGCCCCTTCCCAGGGTACGTAGGGGGTGAATTTCAGCGCGGCGGATGCAAGCTCGGTTACGGTCTGCATCATATGGATAGCCGCGTTTTTCTCATTCCACCGGTGGATGGATATGAGGCTGCCCGGTTGAAAGTCGTTGCCCGAATATTCGGGAATATACACATGCAAAGGCGATATCACCTGGGCAAAGCCTTCCTGGTTCAGATTCCCGGGGACAGGCGCCATATCTGGCCCAAGGGAGCGGAAGCGGTGAAGCCATTTTGTTTTGCAATAACCCTGGGAGTTGCCATACTGTACGCGGCACCATTGTTGGCCGTATTCAAGCACTGTTAGCCCTTCGCCTTTATTTACCTCTGTGACCCACCGGCATTTTTCTTCCGGGGCCGCCCTTATGTGGAAAGCGGTGTTTACTACGGCTTCGTACATTGGCTTGTCATTGGATAAGGCGGGGCTTGACGCCTCCCCGCAGGCGGAAGATGAAAGCAATAAAGTGCATAATACAACAAGAACCAAATAAATTCGTTTCATCTTTTGTAAATCCTTTCTCTATAAAAAGCGGCCGGTTTTAATCATGAGAGCATCAATAAATTCCATGAGGAGGGGCGGACGATCGCCTCCGTCAGATAAGCCTATAGACAAACGATGCCGTAGGGGCGATTAGTAATCGCCCGCCAAGTGACATATTCTAACCGCAGCATGCAGGCGATTACTAATCGCCCCTACGGTGTTCGTGCGGGGATAAATAGATTTGCCTAGCAACCAAAGCCCCGGCAGAGAAGCTAACCAGCTGCTGCTTTAATCAGAATTTTACAATATTTCCAATTGTAATGCAACATGGTATCAGAATATAGTGCAATATCCATCTTAAGCAGGCCTCGAATTATCTCTTTTGAAGCCCAAAAAAGTCCGCCTTTCACGAACGGAAAATTACGCCGTAATTTAATCCCCTGGCCATCGTAGAATAGTACCCACTTTATGACAGGTTCCAAAAAAATCAAACCATATTCAGAAATTGACACATTTATTTCCAGTGGATCGTGTCATATAATTTTTTTAACAAGGCATGGTGAACATGTCCAAATCGAATGGAGGTATTGCCTCATGAAGAAACTGGTAGCTTTGGTACTATGCGTATTGATGGTGGCCGGCGTGGCCGCAACAGCGGGCGCGGAAAAAACACTGACCGTCGCCTTCTCGCAGATCGGGCAGGAGTCCGACTGGCGCACCGCCAACACCGACGACCTGTGCAACGGCATCAAGGCCGAGGGCTGGAACCTTGTGTATGACGACGCACAGCAGCATCAGGAGAATCAGATCAAGGCTCTGCGCAACTTCATTTCCCAGGGTGTTGACTACATCCTCTTCACCGGCGTTGTGACCACCGGCTGGGATGAGGTCCTCAAGGAAGTCAACGAGGCCGAGATCCCCCTGATCCTGGTCGACCGTATGCCTGACTGCGCCGACAAGATCGAGTACGCTGCCGCTTTCGGCGGTGACTTCACCGAGGAAGGCCGCAGGATGGGCTTCTGGGCCGGCAATTACTTAAAGAGCGTCGGCCGCGGCGAAGAGCAGGTCAACGCTGTCGTGCTGGAAGGCACCACCGGCGCCACCGCTGCCACCGAGCGCACCAACGGCATCAACGAAGCTTTGACGAGCTTCCCGAACATCAAGGTCATCGCCTCCCAGACCGGCAATTTCACCCGTGCGGAAGGCCAGACCGTTATGGAGAGCTTGCTCAAGGCCAATCCCGACATCGACCTCCTGTTCGCTGAGAACGACGACATGGGCCTGGGCGCCATCGCCGCCATCAAGGCCGCCGGCAAGGTACCGGGCAAGGACATCATCATCGTAGGCTGCGACGCCGTGAAGACTGCTTTCGAAGCGATCATCGCGGGCGAGATGAACGCCACCATCGAGTGCACGCCGCTCTACTCCAAGTTCGTTATCTCCTGCATCAAGGACCTGGAAGCCGGCAAGACCTTCGAAAAGGGCGTGCTGCATCCCGAAGAGTTCGTGTATGACTTAAGCGGCGGCATCGCCTACACCGCGGACGGCACCAAGCTGTCCCAGAAGGCCGCTGACGATCTGGCCAACCGCAAGTACTGATCCTGCCAAAGGCCTTATGTTTTCGGGCCAAGACGGATGAGGGCCGGCGCCCTCATCCGTCCTTGACGTATAAAGGCGGGAGCATTCCGGATTGAGGGGATGATGTTTTGCAGGACAATGTTCTGGAAATGAAGGGCATTTCCATTGAGTTTCCGGGCGTCAAAGCGCTGGACAGTGTGGATTTTTCGCTGAAAAGGGGCGAGGTGCACGCGCTGCTGGGCGAAAACGGCGCGGGCAAGTCCACATTGATCAAATGCCTGACCGGGGTCCACCATATGGATACGGGCACCATCGAGCTGGATGGCCATACCATACGGCCGTCCACCCCGCAGGCCGCCATTGCCATGGGCATATCAACGGTGTTCCAGGAGATCAACCTGTGCTTAAACCTTACGGTGGCGGAAAACATTTTCATCGGCCGCCAGCCGATGAAGCGGGCGCAGATCAACTGGAAACTGATCAACCGCCGCGCTGCGGAGCTGATGGAGCGCATGGGCATGTCCATTGATGTGACA
>JAEZJP010000305.1 GCA_023415715.1 Bacillota bacterium | reverse complement strand
CAAAAATATCTCTTTAAGGTCGGCCCTGTTGAGCTGACCGAAGGTACGGGTCTGCTCTCGGGGATTGTCGATCTTTTTGAAGAAGGCGTGGCCTTGGGGAAAGGCGTGCTCGAAGTGACGGGCAGTGACGTTGCAGTTTTCTGCGACGATCTGATCAAGGATTCAAAAACGTACGCTGACATCTATCAAGAATCTGTTGACCAAGAAGTTGGCAGGGCCATGAAAAAGGCTACGGATAAAACAAAGTAAAGGGGGGAGAGGTTCCAAATGAAAGATATCGCAATTGGGGTGAAGGATTTGAAAAAATCCTTTAAAAATACGAATGTCCTGAAGGGCGTCGATTTTGAGGTGCGGCGCGGTGAGATTTTTGCCCTGCTCGGCTCCAACGGCGCGGGCAAGACGACGATCGTCAGAATCCTGACAACGCTGCTGAAACAAGACAGTGGAATCGCTGTCGTCAACGGGTTCGATGTTGTGTCAATGCCCGACAGCGTACGCCAGTCCATCAGCCTGACCGGGCAATTTGCCGCCGTGGACGAGATCTTGACCGGACGGGAAAACCTTGTCATGATCGCGAAGCTGCGGCACCTTAAAAATCCGCATCAGGTCGCCGATGATTTATTAAAACGCTTCGGTTTGACCGAGGCCGCCGACCGCAGGGTGTCAACTTATTCGGGCGGTATGCGCCGAAGGCTCGACATCGCCATGAGCCTTGTAGGAAAACCGCAGCTTATCTTTCTGGATGAGCCGACCACCGGGCTTGACCCCGAAGGACGCATCGAGGTTTGGAAGACGGTCAAGGAGCTTGCCGATCATGGCACAACGGTGTTTCTGACCACGCAGTATTTGGAGGAAGCCGAGCAACTTGCCGGCCGGATCGCCATCCTGCATGAAGGGAAAATCATCGTGAGCGGAACGCTCGCGGAACTGAAAAAGCTGATCCCGCCTGCAAAGGTGGAATATGTTGAAAAACAGCCGACGTTGGAGGAGATATTTCTCACAATCATCGGCGCCGGGGCCCCCGCGCGGGGTGGGAATAAGGAGGCAATATAAATGGAAACGGTAAAGAAATACTATTTCAGCGACATGGGCGTGATGCTTGGCCGTTCCATGCGCCATATTTTCCGTAGTATGGACACCATCATCACGGTCGCCATCACGCCTATCGCAATGATGCTGCTGTTCGTTTATGTGCTTGGCGGAGCGATCCAAACCGGCACGGACAACTATGTGAATTACCTGCTGCCCGGCATATTGCTGATTGCGATTGCAAGCGGCATCGCCTATACGGCTTACCGACTGTTTATGGATATGCAAAGAGGTATCTTCGAACGGTTCCACTCCATGCCGATTGTGCGATCTTCCGCGCTGTGGGGGCATGTGCTGACCTCACTGGTATCCAACGCGATTACGGTTGTCGTCATCATTCTCGTAGCGCTTTTGATGGGCTTCCGCTCGTCTGCAGGAGTATTATCGTGGCTGGCCGTGGCCGGTATCCTGGCACTTTTTACACTGGCTTTGACATGGGTTGCAGCGATTGCGGGACTAACAGCAAAATCGATCGACGGTGCCAGCGCCTTCTCTTATCCGCTTATCTTCCTGCCATTTATCAGTTCGGCGTTTGTGCCCACCGAATCGATGCCGCCGGTTGTTCGCGCCTTTGCCGAAAACCAGCCGGTGACTTCAATAGTGAATGCCATCCGCGCGCTGCTGTCAAAACAGCCTGTGGGCAATGACATCTGGATCGCGCTCGCCTGGTGCCTGGGGATTCTTGTTGTTGCATATCTGTTTGCAATGAGGGCATACAGGCGTAAAGCATCATAAAGCTTTTATTCTAAGGCTTTTATAAGAACCTCCCTGTCGACTCCAAACGGTGGTGACAGGGAGGTTCATTTTGCAGACTGCTACATGCTCAAAAAATCATCTGGAAGCGGAATGTGAGCATAGCCCGGCAGGGAATGAATGATGTCAATGAAAAGCTCAACCAAGGATGGATCGAACTGCGTGCCGGCGTTTTTCTGAAGCTCTGCAATTGCTTCATCATGGCTCATTGCTTTCCTGTAAATGCGGTCATTTGTCATCGCATCGTAGGAGTCGGCGACGGCAAGGATCCGGCACACGAGCGGTATCTCTTCACCTTTCATTCCGCGAGGATATCCTTTCCCATCCCAGCGTTCGTGATGGGAAAGAATAAAGTCTGCTACAACCGCAAGTTCCGGGGTTGTTTGGGCGATACGGTAACCGATCTCAGGGTGGCGCTTCATTTCCTCCCATTCTTCGGGTGTGAGGCTTGAGGGCTTTTGCAGTATGTTTTGATTGATGGCCACCTTCCCTATATCATGCAGGATCGCCAGCAGAGACAAGTCATCCATGTCTTTGGAGGATAGGCCCAAATTCCGGCCCATGGAGTGGCAGGAGCTTTTCAGCCTTTTTGCGTGTTCTTCCGTTTCTGTGCTTTTTTCGTAAAGTGTTGCAAGAAGCGTATTGATGATCGTGTTCCGATAGCTTTTTCCATCCAGAAGCTTTTGATGGTACATGTATTCCTCAGCCAAGCGGAAAACGACCTGTATTTTTTCCTTCCGCAACTTTTTCACAGCGCAGCCAAGCGACAGGCTCATCCTTAATCTGTTGTCGCCTGCGTTGTCACAGCTGCATCTGATTTTGTCAATGACATCCTCCGCCATGGAGATGCCGGACTTTAGCATAACAACAACAAATTCATCTCCTCCCCAGCGTGCAACCAGGTTTTCATCGGAGCAGTTCTCCTTGACCGTTCTGGCAACCTGCCGAAGCAGGTTATCCCCGGCCGCGTGCCCGAACACGTCGTTCGTTATTTTCAGGCCGTTGACATCACCCATGATGATGGAGATCGGAAGATTTTCAGGCGTATCCCATTGGCTTATTGCCTCCTCGATATAGCGCCTGTTGTACAGCCCGGTCAGAGAATCATGATAGCTCATGTATTTGATTTGGTTGTTGTGCTCTTTCTCCGCCGATACATCCCGAAAGACCATGACAACGCCGAATATTTTGCCGTCTTCTGCTTTTATGGGCGCGGCGCTGTCCGCAATAGGCACCATATGCCCGTTGCGCGTCAGCAGCACCGTATGGTTTGCAAGGCCGATAATACGTCCGCTGTCAAGCACCATTTGAATGGGGTTCTCCACCGGTTTTCCGGTTTCCTCATTCATCAGCTGAAACACGTCGGTGAAGGGCCTGCCTTCCGCCTCTTCTGCTTTCCATTCCGTCAAATCCTGGGCGACCCTGTTCAGGCTTGTGATAAGGCCGTCATTGTTTGTGGTAACAACTCCGTCGCCAATAGACTGCAATGTCGTGCTGAACATTTCCTTCTCACGGATGAGATCTCTCCGGTACGTTTCCCTGTCCGTGACGTCAATAATAATCGAGTACAGGATCTTGCTGTTTCCATCGGTGATCGGGCAGGAATAGACATCCACCATCCGTATTTCACCGCTTTTCAGACGGTGGGGGAACAAAAAGTACCGTTGACTTTTTTCATAAGCCATCAGGCGGCGTTTTTCCACTTCTTCCGGGGGCAGCATATTGATGTCACTGATGTACAGATCTAATATTTCCTCTCTTGTATAGCCGTAAAATCTGGATGCTGCGGGATTCGCATCAAGAATCCTGCCGGTAATAGGTTCGATGATCATCATGATTGCATCATGCAAATGGAACATGGATTGCAGCCGCTTTAGCAGTACTTCATTTTCATCCTGCACCGCTTTGAATTCGGTTACATCCTTGCTGCAGCTTAACAGGTATCTTATGCCGCGTACGCCAAACAGAGGGGTAATTTCTGTTTGCCATATCCTTTCGCCTTGTACAAAAAAGTACTTTTGTTCATAGGTGACGCTTGCTTTTGTTTGTATGCATTGTTTGTAGTAATTGATTAATTTTTCTCCGATTTCGCTTCCTAGCAGTTCAATGGGCGATTTGTTGTAAATTTCGAAAAAGCCCGTCAGATTTTGATGCAGTGTATTGTTGCGGATATATCGAAACCCTTCGCCTGTGTGTTTGATTAAAAGAATGGCATCGTGCGTGCTATTGAATAATGTATCCAATCCATTCAGTTCCGCATCTTCATTTCCGGAATGTTCATGATAGCTATCCAATGCTATTCCCTTCTTCTTTTGCAGATTGCCGTCCATTCAGGCGGATAATATTAAAGAGATTGCAAATACATAACATAAAAAGTATTAAACAAGATGAATGCTGTTGAATCATTCTCCCCCTTATCATGGATGGGCACACATGCTTAGGGATCAGTACTTCCCCAAGCCGAAATTGGTTTTGGCCGTATTTTTGTTAGCGGAAAGCGGTTCCTTCAGCAGGGAAATGGATGCGATGCTGTCTCTTTCGTAACCGGAATCTAGCCTGAACTTTCCAACTACTTCCCGCAATGTGGCAGCCTGAGCCGACATTTCTTCGCTTGTGGCTGAATTCTCTTCCGCGGTGGCGGCGTTTGTTTGTACCACAGAGTTTACCTGCGTAAGCCCTTGCTTGATTTGTTCGATGGCTGCGGCCTGCTCGGAGGATGCCTGGTCAATTCTGACTATGCTTTCTTCGACCAGTTTGGCCTTGTCCTCCACGTTTTTAAGGATCTGTGCCGTTTGTGCGGTTAACAGTGTGCCCTCCGCAACGGTGGCAACAGAACGCTGAATCAGCTCTGCGGTTTGCTTTGCAGCTTCGGCAGACTTTGCGGCAAGGCTGCGTACTTCATCTGCAACAACTGCAAAGCCCTTACCGGCGTTTCCTGCACGTGCCGCTTCTATAGCCGCATTCAGGGCCAGAATATTGGTTTGAAAGGCTATATCCTCAATCACCTTGGTAATGCTGGCGATTTGATTGGACGCAGCGCCTATGTTAGCCATCGCCTCGGTGAGCAGTTTCATATGCCCGCTTCCGTCTTTTACGTTTGTGCCTGCCTGATCAACGTATTGCGAAGCCATTTTCACATTTGAGGAATTCTCCTCGGCCTGCTTTGCGATGATTGTGACGGATGCGCTCAATTCTTCTACGGAGGAGGCTTGCTCAGTCGACCCCGTTGCCAAGGCTTGTGCTCCGCCGGCCACCTGGGCGGAGCCGGTGCTGACCTGTTCTGCGGCTGTATTGATGGTTGTAAGCGTATGGTTCAAGGCCGATGCCATATTCTGCATCGCCTGCTTGATGGAAGCAAAATCGCCTATGTAGTCCATATCCACCTTGATTCGCATATCCCCTGCGGACATTTGGCCCAGCTTTTCTGATATATCCCTTATATAGGAAGCAAGAATGGCGTTTGTCTTTTTTATGCTTCTGGCCAAATTGCCGATCTCATCCCTGCTGTCATAAGTGATTTCAGACTGCAAGTTCCCTTTTTCTATTTGTGCGTATACTGTTTCGATCTCTTTCACCGGGGCCAGTATTGATTTTCTGATGGCGGCGGTTACAAAGAATGTTATAAGTATGGAGATTACGGCGGTGGTTATCAGCAACACCCAGGCCAAATTCACCGCAAGATCCGCTTCCTGATGCTGTGCATTTTCATTCGACTTTGCAGCGGCAGTAAAACTTATCAGCACACTTGCAGCCTCATCAAATGCGGGAATGAATACATTATAGAAAATGTCTTCTGCATTCTTCAGGTTCTCATCCGTAATATTTGCCAGGAACCCTGCAATTTCGCGCCTGTAGGCAGCCGCATTCTCCAGGTATGTTCTTACAGCGTTTATTTGTTCATCACGGCTATTGTTTCTTTGATTCTTGGAATACAGTTCCAGGGTGTTGAGTACGGCTTGTCCATCAATTTCAGCTTGCGAAAGGTTATCCTTTATTTCTTGTGTGTCTTTCGAAAGTAAGGCCCGCAGCACATATCTCTGGGCCGATACCAGATCTCTTCTCATAGACCAAAGGCTGTTGGAATTGGGTACTGTGTATTTTGAGTACAAATCTATTTGTTCATTGATCCGTGTGATACTGAACATGGAAAGTACGATAGACAATATGAGTAAAAATAATACGATACCGAAGCCAACGATCAATTTTGTGCTGATGTTCAGGTTTTTCATTTGATTCCAGCCCTTTCCATATGCGACTAATCCGCCAAAAGCATACGGCAGTCCAGCAGCAGCTTCACACTGCCGCCTGCTTTTCCGATCCCTTTGATATACCTGTGGCCGCTCTTGCTTATATCCGGCGGGGGAGCGATATCCTTCTCCTGCATGGTGATTACTTCCGAAACGCTGTCCACGATCAGACCGATGGAAATGTTGTTCGTGTCGATCACAATAATGCAGGTTCTGTCGTCATATTCCCGCACTTTCTTTCTGAAACGCAGCCTGTATTTCCACTTTTTTGTTCCAGCATTAAAACAAATAGCTGTAAGCTACTTGTTTTATACGATACTATAAACAAATTCTTTTATATATACCATGATTTTAGGTATTTTTCTATTTATTGCTAAAGTTCTATCGTATATAATTCCGACTTCGTATGAATATCAAGCTTTCTGTACACATTTCTCTGGATGGTTCTGACGGTTGCTTCCGATATATATAGTTTATCGGCGATTTCCTTTACGCTGAGCCTTTCTTTGGACAGGCGGGCAACCTCTCTTTCTCTTTGTGACAAGGGGGATTTCGTTTTAAGGATTGCCCTTCTTATATGGTTAACACCCTTCGTATGGCGTCTGCAGAGCGCTTTCAATGCAGACAAGCGTTTTTCAGTCTCATGTACGGCAAGCTTCTGTATCTCATTATTTAGGGGGATATGGTTTGTTTGCTGCTTGGGATGGACTCCCTGGAAGCTTACTGCCGGGTGAATGGAAATACTCATGGTCGATTCCAAAAGAGTCTCATAGAGCCCCTCCTGCTGTGCAAAAGGCAGGTAAATTTTATCCGGTAGCGCTATATTCAGCGCTTCTTTGAGATGTGCTTTTGCTTCCAGGGCATCTCCGCAATTGTATTTGGCTACGGCAAGAAACATATTGCGGTATACATGCGGCATCAAAAATTCCGCATTCGGGGTTATCTTTCCAACTGCATCAGTCAGAAACTGGGAAATGCCGAAAAACTCATTATACCGCTTTCCTTTCAGCAGATGCTTCGCATATAGTATCATGGCTGGAGATGAGGAATGTGAGTACAGAATCTTTGATATGCTTTCTAAATCGTTTAGCCACTGCGCAATATTTTCATTGAAACCCAGCTCCAAATTTAAGGCGGATAAGCACAGCTCCGCCATGCGCAGTATATAAATGTTTTCTTTTTCTGCGGTGTAACTTTGAATATTTCTGACTGCCGAAAAATAACATTCCGCATCTTGGCGCAGGATGGCAATTCGCGCGAACAGAAGTTCAGCATATAGGCAAATGCTGATCTGGTTAAATCTGCGGGCTTCGTAAAGTGCTTTATGGCACAAGATCTCGGCCTCTTCATCTTCCCCGCGCATCAACATGGCCTCCGCCCGCATGATGCTATTGGCTCCGGCGCAGTGATCGCGTGTCAGCTTGCGGTAATAGACCGCGCATTCATCCATTTCGTCCAGCTCTTCATCTAGTTTGCCGGATTCCCGCCAATACATGGTGAGATAGGAGATGTTTCCAAAGGACCATGGGATACCAATGCTGCTGCTGATGAGATTGCTTGGACCGCCCAGTAATTCATACGCTGCCTTTAACCTTACGTTCATCTTCCCGATGCAGTTGTATTCGATAAACGAACTTAAAAGCGCAAATTCTCCCCTTAGCTGCTTAAGTTCGTCTTGGTTCATATCATGGTGCTTCTCAATAGTGGAGCCAATCAAGCGGTACAGCTTTTGAAATGTTTCCGGTTGTCCTTCCCACAGCATGAGGTACGCAAGCGTTAGCAAAAAGACAGGGTATTTGCACAGTGTCTCCTCCGGCACATCCTTAACTACTTCCTTTAGAAAAACCAGAATATCCTTCTCTTTATATTTTCCAAGATAATGGCTGTCAATAGGCAAAGATAAAAGGGCGTCGAAATTCTTGACCTTACAAAAGTATTGCGCGGCAGAATAGTACTGCGAGATTGCGGAACAGGAATAACCGGCAAGGTTCAGCATCTGCTTTTGAAGATGCTCAGGCTGGTGATTATAAAAACGATTCCGCAAAAAATCCTGCAGGATGCTGTGTATGGTATACATGCCCTGATCCGGGAAATACCTGATAAAATCATTGGAATTGAGCAATTCCTCTATACTTTCAGGCAAAAAATCATTGCCAAGCATGATCGCCGCCTGCCGGGCCGTAAAGCTGTCCAGGATGGATACGGAAAGCAGGAAATTCCTTTCTTCGGTTGTGAGCCTGCTCCAGATTGCCGTTTTTACCAAATGCTCGATATCGGCTGATTTTTCAAGAGAGCCTGCTTCCTTGTAATGAATGATCTGCAAACGTATTGCTGATACCCAGCCCTCCGTATTCATGCATACATTCTTCAGTTCCTCATTGGTCAGGCGGATGCCCTCCATGCGGAACAGGCTGTCTGTGCCTTCCATGTCGATGAAGAATGCGGATGAGTCAATGATGTTGATCATGTCATTATGGATAGGGAACGGCATCTTTGTACGCAGCTGCTGTGTGATAAATATCATATGCAGATCAGAACTTCCGTGCATGGAGAAAGCGTTCATCAGCTCACGCGGGATATCGCATTTTACAAACTGATAATTGTCAATCACCAAATACGTTTCAGCCTGGCATTGAATACCCTTAAGGATCAAGGTCATATTCGGCAGAGTGACCAATGTGGGCATTTCCAATTCCTGAAGGCTGGCGGCAGCTATGCTGTTCACATTCGCAAAAAGGGTACAAATACCACGCCATGCGACCGAGGCCGGCTCGCCAAGGCAGGTATACCAGTATACGCAGGCGCTCTGCGGTATGTTTTCACTTAAATATTCTCTTATGGCTGTTGTCTTTCCGAACCCCGACGGCGCTTCCACAATGGTTAATGGGTAGTGAGAGATTTGGTTAAGCCTATGCTTAAGCATGCTGGAGAAATGATATTTTTTTGTATACATGTATCTGATCGCTACTCTTCTTTCATTATTTGAATGAAAGACCTACACCTTTCGTAATCTCGCTATATGAATTACCACAAAATTGTCATATTTTAAAGTCATTTTGGTGATGCGGCCGGTAAATATTTTTTTAACATGGGCCGGGGCAGTTTGCAGAACCGAAAACAAGTTCGCAAAAATTCGAAGAAATTATGAATTAGTACTTGACTCTGCACGGGGGGCGGAATATAATGAGCCTATAGAAAAGAGCATTCAAGTATATAGTACTTTTCTTTCACCTTTATCTTATGAAGGAGAGTATGGAGGGAGAGCATTGCAGGAACAGCTGCGCAAGCCAAGGATGGGGCTTTTATTGCTCGGTGCGGAACGCTTTTGCCGTTTGGGTGAAGGAACTGCGCGGGGTACGTATCTGAAAAGGAAACAGGACGAGGCAGCGTGGATGCTGGCCGATTGCCAAAAAATCGCCGACGTGACGGACCCGGGCATTGTTTTTACAAGGGAAGATATCATAGCCGCCATGGATGCGTTTGTCCGTGACAAGGTGGACTATGTGTTGGCCATTTATTTAAGTTGGGCGGAGGATTTTGCCTGGAACCGCTTCCTACGCGATATGCCGCCCGTGCCTGTGCTGTTTGCCCACCGCATGCGGGATGAAATCAATTTGAAGGATACCCACGACAGCGACGAGTTTACCGAATATCTTTGCTGCGGCGGTCTCGTAGGCATGCAGGAGGCCAGCGGCAACAATATCAATTACAAGCGCCCGATGCTGGAAACTACCGTTGGGACTTGGAATCAAATCATGGACCGCGCAGCTGTGTTTGGAAACGCCGCTAGGGCCCGCACCATTTTAAAGAACGGTACCATAGGCCTGCTGGCTTGCTATAATGAGGCCATGTGGAGTACGTATGTGCATCCCTACGACGTATTCCAAAAGGTGGGCCCTGAGCTTCGCTTCCTGTCCGTTGCGGAGCTTGCCGATACCATTGAAGAGATTTCCGAGGCGGAAGCCGTTCGTGTCATGAAGGATATCGCCTCGCGCTTTGAGGTGCTGCCCAATGTGCGGGAAGATAAATTCCTGGCCAGCGTCCGCGCCAGCATGGCTATGGAGCGCATGGCCAGGAAATACAAGCTGGATCTTATGGTGCTCAACGATATTGATACGGTATTGTTTAAGCAGGTAGGCCTGCGCCCGGGCTTTTATCCGACCCAGCCTGATGTGAACACCATCGTCGTGCCCGAGGGCGATATCGGCGGCGGCCTGGCCACATACATCCTGCATCTGTTAACCGGCGGTCACGTGCACTTTATTGAGCCTTTCCATATCGACCTGCCCAATGGAAACTTTGCGGCCGGGCATGCGGGGCCCAACGATTATACCGACCCTGCGGGCAAGACGAAAATTTCCATTGATGTGCGGTTTGCCACTTCCCCTTGGAAGCACGCGGGCGCGCCTTTTGCCTGGCATGTGTTTTCGCCTGGGCGCAAGACCATGCTGCACTGCTCAGAGCATAACGGCCGTTTCCTGTTCGCCGCAACGCTCATAGACAGCCTTCCCTGCGATCATTTTCTGGCTACGTATTCCCACGGCCTGTTTAGACCGGTGGGGCAAACCAGCCCCGAACTGTTTGAAAAGCTGCTTCGTATCGGCGTGACGCAGCATTACGGCATCGCAAGCGGCGATTGCATCCCGGCCATTGCAGATCTTTCCATGATGCTGGATTTTGATTACCACAAAGTTTAATA
>JAEZJP010000283.1 GCA_023415715.1 Bacillota bacterium | reverse complement strand
TATACGGGGGAAAAGTGGTCGCGCCAGTCGGAGGAACTTCCCCTGCACCGTGTTCTGGATCTTGCTATTTTGATTTGCCGAGCCAAGCAGCACTTTCAGGATGCTTACAGGTATCCGAAGTTGTATGATGAAGGAAAGCCGCAGCTGGGGCGTATTCCCCTGCAAGGGGATGCCATGACGGTGGAAGTCTGCCTTGACAATCCTCTCATCGACGAGGATATTCGCTTGTTTCAAGATGTACTGCAAAAGGACGACGAGCTTTTATCGGAGCGATTGCATTTGTTATCTGATTTGTTGAAGGAAATGGGGTACGGCCATGGATACGCGGGAGAAGCGAAAAAGCCTTCAAAGGGCATATAAAGAAGCGGACGAAGTGGGGTGTGTCAGCCTGTATGAGAATCATGCCAACGGAAGATACCTGATTATCGGAGAACCCAACCGCCATGGAGCGGAGAGCCGGTTTCAATTCTCTAAAGCTATCGGCTCCTGCGCACATATGCTGCTGGCGGAGGATTGGAAAATATACGGACCTGATGCCTTTACACTAACCATTTTGGATACCTTGAAAAAAGATCCGGAGCAAACCTTGAAGGAATTCAAGGAGGAACTTGCGGCGCTGGCGGATATGTATCGAAACGGGAGGCCGGGGGAGCTTTCTTATTGATGTAAATGACAAAGCTAAAAAAGCAGGCAGCAGGAACATGAGCCCTGTCTGCTTGCTTTTTTAGTTGGTCACTTATTTATTGCATGCCTTATTTTTCGGTATCGCTGCCGGCTGCTTGCATATATTCGTTCTTTATGAAATCGCACACTTCCCCTACAGGCAATATTTCGGATGCCCTAAAAGCGTTTGCACCTGCGAACGCGAAGCCATTTTTAAGATTTCCCTTTTTGGCATTGATGAGCGCAAGCGCAATGCAATAGGGGCTGTTTTTGTATTCGCAGGTTGTGATGCAGTGGTAGGGACAGTGAAATGGTGTCTTTTTACCCTCGTTAACGCTGTGGATAAAATCATTAACGATCACTCTACCAGGCAGGCCGACCGGGCTTTTGATGATGCCAATATCTTCTTCGCTGGCATGTATATAAGCATTTTTAAAACCGATTGATGCATCGCATTCGTCGGTGGTAACGAACCGGGTCGCCATTTGTACCCCCGATGCGCCCAGTTTCATAATTTTGTACATATCTTCGCCGGTATAAATGCCACCGCCTGCAATAATCGGAATCGGCTTGCCAAACTCATCTTCAAAAGGCTTTACGCCGTTCACCACATCCACGACGATTTTTTCCAATGAGCACTCCGGATCGTCAATCTGCTCCGGCTTGAAACCGAGATGTCCCCCTGCCTTGGGGCCTTCAACCACAAAAGCATCCGGAATATAATTGTACTTGCCTGTCCATTTTTTGATGAGAAGAGTTGCTGCTTTTGCTGATGAAACAATGGGGATGAGTTTGGTCTTGGTGGTCTTGCTGATATATTCGGGTAAATTCAGCGGTAGCCCGGCCCCGGAGAAAATGGCATCCACACCCTCTTCAATGGATGTTTTAACGAGTTCAGCGAAGTTTGAGAGCGCTACCATAATGTTAACGCCTATAATGCCTTGTGTGAGCTTTCGCGCTTTCCTGATTTCATTTCGCAGCGCTCTGATATTTGCCTCGAGATAATTGGATGATCCATCATATTCCAGCATGCCTATTCCTGCGGCTGCAATAACGCCTATGCCTCCTTGATTGGCAACGGCTGACGCTAATCCGGACAGGGAAACGCCAACACCCATCCCGCCTTGAATGATGGGAAGCTTTGCTATAAGGTCTCCGATTCGAAGTTCCGCTATTTTTCCAATATTCATTAATAAGCTCCTTGCATATGATTTCATATGCATTATAACACACGGATCAGGCAGTAAGCGCAATACTGAAAATTTATTTTGAACCATCCTTTATGCGCCGTATTCAGGTTTTACCAATTCGATTCGGAGAATGCATGAAACATGCGAGGAATCCTCAGTAAGCACATCATGTTATTGAAACTTGCTGCCTGTATCCTTCTCCCAGGGGAAGGGCGGCACCCATTGACCAAAGGTCATAAGCTGCCATGTCCAGGAGGAAGGAAGCATCCTTTTCCTGTCGGGCGGCTTTCGTATACAAAAGGCCCTTGGGCAGAGAGCTCAAATAACTTCTGGCTTGCTGGCGGAAGCCCAGCAGGCGGAAGGATTGGGGATTGCATTGTTTAAGTCGGTTTGAAGTCATATCCAGCATGATATGCGTAAGCAGCCTGTTCAGCCGGGCATGGGTATACCGTTTTGTTTTCAGGGCGGCAAGCAGGCTTTGGCGGGAAACGTGCATGGGGGAAAGGCGTATGAGGCGGTTCTCCAGCCCCTCGCTGACGTTGGGAAATTGAAGCAGCGCATCTTCACTTAAGTGGCGAAGCTTTTCCCGAAGCAGTATATCCAGCGCTTCCTGACGGTGAACTGCGCCTTCCGCCAAAGCCTTCAAGAGCAGCGGCAGCGCATCTTCCGGGATCATTTTTTCAATTTTACGCCAGTCGCCCCGGCGGATGGCCTCCCTTGCAGCAGTGGCGGAAGCAAAGCCCTCCTGCCAGCCTGTGTCATGGTAATCGCCCTGGCGCTTTACAGGAACGGGCAACATAGCACTGTTTATACGCAGCAAAGCCCTTAGATAGCATATGGCCAATACATTGTTGGGGGCGGATATGATGCCACCCTGTTTATGATTCAGACAATCCTGCAAGGCGCTGCCCTGGGCTTTAGCATGGGATTGGCCCTTTTTAAGCCCAGAGCGCAAGGCTTGCGCAAAAGCTTCCGTCGGCTTTTCCAGAAGCAGCGCTGCTTGCTGCAAGCTTTTTAAATCCTCATTCTCACAACCGAAGGAAATGCAGTCTGCTTTCAGCGCCTGAAGGATAGATACGCCGCCCAGCGCGAAAAATTCTGCTTCCCGCACGGCATAGGCGGCAGGCAGTTCCACCACCACATCCGCGCCGCAGTGAAGCGCCATTTCCGCCCGCAGCCCGGGGGATAGGATCGCCGCGTCGCCCCGCTGGGTAAATGGCCCGCTCATGACGCATACCATCACCTGGGCGCCGGATAATTCCCTGGCCTTTTGCAATTGGTATGCATGTCCATTGTGAAACGGATTGTATTCGCAGATCACACCGCATACGCGGGGTGTTGACAAAAAGGCCATATGCGGTTCCTTTCCTATGTTTTTTTCCTGGTTATTTTCCATTCAGGCACAAGTTTATTCTCAATTTAGCATGTATAACCCTTTTTTTTCATTCGGGAATCCTGTATAATAGATTGGTTGGAAAAGTAGGCGCGTTTTTCGCGTTCATTTTTGTGTCAAGGAGGCTTTTTTATGTCCGTTCTGGAGAAGATCAAGGCAAAAGCCAGGCAAAACGTGAAGCATATCGTACTGGCGGAAGGAACCGAACCCCGCACCGTGCAGGCATCGGCCCGCATTGTTAAAGAGGGGATCGCCCGCGTTACACTGGTGGGTCCCGCAGAAGAAATCACAAAGGTGGCCGCCCAGTATCAGGTGAACCTTGAGGGCGTCAACATAGAGGATCCTGCCGTCAGTTCGAAATCTGCACCCTATGCGCAGCTTTTGTACGACCTTCGCAAGAACAAGGGCATGACAATTGAAGAAGCGGACAAGCTGGTCCGCAATAACACGCTGTATTTCGCCACCGTCATGGTGAAGGCTGGGGAGGCCGACGGCATGGTGGCCGGTGCTATCAACTCCACCGGCAACACGCTGCGTCCGGCCTTGCAAATCATCAAGACGGCGCCTGGCATTTCGGTTGTTTCCTCCTGTTTTTTGATGGAGCTTCCCAATAAAAATTACGGGGACGACGGTGTTCTGGTATTTGGTGACTGCGCCGTAATTCCCAATCCCACCGCGGACGAGCTGGCTGCCATCGCCATCGCCAGCGCCAAAACAGGCAGGGAACTGACGGGCATGGATCCGAAAGTGGCCATGCTTTCCTTCTCCACCAAGGGAAGCGCTTCTCATGAGCTGGTGACAAAGGTGCAGGAAGCGGCCAAGAAAGTCAAGGAACTGGCTCCCGATCTCAATGCGGATGGCGAACTGCAGGCGGATGCCGCGCTGGTGGAATCCGTCGGCAAATTGAAGAGTCCCTTAAGCCCGGTGGCCGGTCATGCAAACGTGTTGGTATTCCCCGATCTGCAATCCGGCAACATCGGTTACAAGCTGGTACAGCGCTTGGCGGGGGCTGAGGCCATCGGACCCATTGTGCAGGGCCTTAACAAGCCTGTGAACGATCTGAGCCGTGGCTGCTCCGTGGAGGATATCGTGAGCGTCGTAGCCATCACCGCCGTCAAGGCGCAGTAATTTCTAAAAGGGAGAATTCAGCAAATGAAAATTTTGATTTTGAATGCCGGTTCCTCGTCGCTGAAGTACCAATTGATCGATATGCAGGATGAATCCATCCTGGCCAAAGGCCTGGTGGAGCGCATCGGCATCGCGGGCAGCCAGATCAAGCAGACTGCGGGGAGCAAGGTGTTCGAAGCCCAGGCGCCCATGAAGGACCATGTGGAGGGCATCCAGTACATGCTGGCCGCCCTGACCGACAAGGAAAAGGGCGTTGTGAAAAACATGGATGAAATCGGCGCGGTAGGGCACCGGGTTCTGCACGGCGGGGAAAAGT
Organism: Bacillota bacterium; assembly: GCA_023415715.1. Classification (GTDB taxonomy): domain Bacteria; phylum Bacillota; class Clostridia; order Christensenellales; family Aristaeellaceae; genus JAEWAH01. The sequence goes on along the minus strand of JAEZJP010000283.1, from coordinate 1,602 downwards.
TCTCAGGCTCCGTATTGATCAACGAAGCCGTTATTGCCGCCATTGAGGAAAACATCCCCCTGGGACCGCTGCACAATCCCGCCAACCTTATGGGCATCCGCGCCTGCCAGAAGATTATGCCGAATACCCCCAACGTAGCGGTGTTCGATACAGCCTTCCACCAAACTATGCCCAAAAAGGCGTATCTGTACGGCGTGCCCAAGGAATACTATACCCGCCTGAAGGTGCGGCGCTACGGCTTCCACGGCACTTCCCACCGCTATGTGAGCAAGCGGGCCGCCGAATTCCTGGGCTTGCCTGTGGAAGGGCTCCGCATCATCACCTGTCATCTGGGCAACGGCTCCTCTCTTGCGGCTGTGAAGGACGGCAAGTGTATCGACACCAGCATGGGCATCACGCCCCTGGAAGGCGTCGTGATGGGCACTCGTTCCGGTAACCTGGATCCGGCTGTGGTGCAGTTCATTGCCAACAATGATCACAAGACGGTGAATGAGGTGCTGGACATCCTCAACAAGAAGTCCGGCCTCATCGGCCTTTCCGGCATCTCCAGCGATATGCGCGACATCGACGCCGCAGCATTGAGCGGCAATGAGGACGCCATCACCGCACGGGAAATGCTGGTGTACGGTATCCGCAAGTACATCGGCGCGTATGCCGCCGCCATGAATGGTGTGGATGTGATCGTGTTCACCGCCGGCATCGGCGAAAACAACATCAACCTCCGGCGCATGGTCATGGAAGGCTTCGAATACCTTGGAGCCAAGCTGGATCTGAACAAGAACAACACCCGCGACGAAGCCATTATCTCCACCGACGACAGCAAAGTGAAGATTGTGGTAATCCCCACCAATGAGGAGATCGTCATCGCAAGGGATACGCTGGAACTTGTTGCTTTAAAGTAAGGCTAATAAAAATAAAGATTGACAAATATCGCACTGCATTCTATAATAGTCGACGGTCACATTTTGAGGTGAAGGCATGCTTTTGGATATTTCCCGGGCACTTCGCACGCAAGGCACAGAGTTTCCTTTTGAGCTTGGCGGCGAAATCCCCACCCAGGACATCCTGGGGGAACCGGTCTCCTTTGAAGGGGTGGCCCTCAGCGGTACGTACAGTGCCGACGGGAAAAGCGTGTTGATTGCGGGACAGCTTACAGCCTCCGCCCATGCCCGCTGTGCCAAGTGCTTAGGCCCTGCACAGGTGGTTTTGAAGGTTCCCTTTCGGGAAATCTTCGTGCAGGACGGCGATCCGGAAGACCCGGACAAGTTTGCTTTTGAAGGCAACTCGCTGGATTTGAGCCATTTGGCACTGTCCCTGGCCGTTCTTGACCTGCCAATACGCTTTGTGTGCGGGGAGAACTGCAAAGGTCTTTGCCCGGTGTGCGGAGAAAACTTGAACAAGAATCATTGCACATGCCGGAAGGAAATGCGGGTAAAGCATCCTTTTGAGGCGCTGCAGATGCTTAAAAAGGATGAGGAGGTGTAGTCATGGCTCTTCCCAAGTATAGAACTTCCAAGGCCCGCAAGCACAGCCGCCGGGCCAACTGGAAGCTGACCCTTCCCGGTATTGTGGAATGCCCCCAGTGCCACAAGATGAAGATGT
>JAEZJP010000267.1 GCA_023415715.1 Bacillota bacterium | reverse complement strand
GTTCCTTGCCGATCAGGTGGACGTTGGCCGCCTTGACCATCGCGTCCGCCGCCTCGATCGCGCTTACCAGACCCCGGGTTTCGATCATTCCCAAAGCTTCCTGCATAATGATTGCTCCTTGCTATATGTAGTTTAGAGTAATGCCTTGACCATATCCATATGGGGCGACGGGATCACGACGCTGGAACCGATCAGCCCCTTGGAACCTTCGCTTTCTATGATTGCTTTCCCGGCAGCCTCCACGGCTGCCACTTCGCCGGTAAATACCAGAAAGGATTTGCCGCCCATGCCGCGCCCCAAACGGACTTCGATCAATTCCACTTCGGCAGTCTTGACCGCCGTATCGGCTGCACTGATGGTGCTGGCCAGCGAGAATGTCTCGATCACGCCCACCGCCTGGGCATTTTCCACTACAGGCGCACCCGCCATGGCGATGATCACCCGCTCATCCACGTTAGGGATGATCAGGCTGTCTATCAGCGCCGCTCCGGCGTTTTCCACTCCGGCTGATACCGCTGCCCTGACGGCCGCCACCTCGCCGCTGACGATCACGATATACTTGCCCGGGCAGGTAGTCTGCGCGGCAACAAGGTCCACCGCGGCGGTCTTGACCATCGCGTCCCCCGCAAGCACGCCAAGCGGGATGCTGTTTGCTTCCACCACACCGATTGCTGTCAAACGCGTTTCCCTCCCGCTTACTCGCCCGCAAGGGCGATCATTTGATCGCTGATTTCCGTTACCCTGCCGCTGATGGATGCATGAAGCGCGGCGCCCAGCGCTTTGTCGGGGATACAGGCAATCAATTGCCCTTTCTTCACCATATCGCCGACCTTTACCACCGGCTCGGACGGCTTGCCCACATGCTGCCGGAGCATCAGCCATACTTGATTGGGGGTTACGGTCTTGAAACTTTCAGGTGCAGGCTTATCGAATGCCGCCAGGTTCATTCGCGCAATCAGCCGCTTGACCGGAACAGCCTTGAGCGCAATCCATTTGTCGGGGATGATTTCCGATTCCGGCGCAGGGCGTACACCTGCTTTTGAAAGCTCCGTCTTGAGCATAGACATCACTACGGAAGGGGTGAGGCCCATTTCACAGGCGAAGTTGGTACATAGCCCGCAGCTGGAGCAGGCAAGCACGCCAGCGGCGTTTCCCAAAAGTTCCGCGTTTCCTGTGGAGATGGCTCGCATTGCCTTATGCGGCTCTACCGGCAAGCCCATAGCATTCCTTGGGCAAAGCTGCGTGCAGCGGCTGCATTGGCAGCAGATGGACCGCGCCAGCCGGGCCTGATGCTCCATGCTGATTACGCGCCTTGTAATCAGCGGGTGCGAGCGCTTAAGGACCAGCAGCCCGCCCGTGGTCTTTGTAACCGGCTCATCCCAGTTTTCATTAAGATTTCCCATGCACGGCCCGCCAACGATCAGCGCATAATCCTGCTCATTACCTGTAAAGCCGCTTAATGCAAGCACCTGCCGCATGCTGACGCCAATGGGAACGGTTACGGTCATAGGCTCTGGAACATCGCCGCAGACTGTTACGCTCTTGTCGGTCACAGGCTTTAAATCTACAGCGTCGGCTATGTTCAGGGCGGTACCGACGTTGATCACCACACAGCCTAAATCAATGGGCAGCTTGCCGGTTGGCACTACCTTGCCCGTGACCTCTAAAATAACGGACTTTTCATCACCGGAGGGATAGTAGCTTTCCATCAGGTGAAGGCTCAAATCCGGCTTTCCGGCGATTGCACGGCGGAGCGCTTTGACGGCTTCCTCATAATGCTCCTTGGTTGCGATTACGCCCTGCGCTGCGTGCGCCGCTTCCACTGCCAGTTCCAGCCCGCGCACTACCTTTTCCGCCTGATGCTGCATGGCCAGCTGGTCAACCCGCAGCAGCGGCTCGCACTCGGCGCCATTCAGGATCACGCGCTGCGCATTGACCTTAAGCTTCACATGGGTGGGAAATCCCGCACCCCCTGCACCCACGACGCCCGCATTGCGGATGGCTTCAATTATATCCATGATCCATCTCCTTAGCTGATGCGGAAATCCCCGTAAAGCACGCAGCGGCGCAGCCGTGTAAAGGTTCTGGCGCTGGTGACGCCCTCGCCGGTCGGCGTGGCGATGGTCATGGTGGTATATCCCTCGCCGCCAAAGCCCAGGCCGGAATAGCTGGACGCGTTCTTCACAAATATGGTGGTGTTCATCCTGCGCGCAGCCTTTGACATGTTGTGAACGTTGGTGGAGTGGATCATGGCGGAGTGCTTGCAGCCCTGCTCGGCGCGGAATGCTTCCTCTACAGCTTCATCAATATTGTTCACACGGACGATGGCCAGAACCGGCATCAGCATTTCCGTCATCACAAAGGGGTGGTTCCTGTCCACCTCGGCGATCACAAGCCGCGGATTTCCTGTAAAGGTTACGCCGGAATCGCGGAGGATCACCGCGGCATCACGGCCCACATACTTGCGGTTGATCACATGCTTCCCATCCTTGGGGATCAGAACGGTTTTTACGATTTTGTCAATATCCGCCCCGGAAACGCGGTACGATCCGTTTTGCTCCATGGCGGACATCAGGCGGTCGGCAACGTTCCCGAACACAAAGACTTCCTTTTCGGCAATGCAAAGCACGTTGTTGTCAAAGCTCGCGCCGTTCACAATATCCCTGGCGGCCTTTTCAATATCTGCCGTATCGTCCACGATCACAGGCGGGTTGCCCGGGCCTGCCGCAATGCACTTCTTGCCGGTCTTCATGGCGACGGACACCACCGCCTCGCCGCCCGTAATGGAGAGCATGGCGATATCGGGATGGGTCATGATCGTCTGCCCGCTTTCCAGCGTAGGCTCCTTGACGGTAGTGATCAACGTTTCCGGCCCGCCGGCCTTCACAATGGCTTCCACCAGGATGCGCATAGCCTCCTGCGAGGCGCGCTTCGCCGCGGGATGGGGGTTAAACACAACGGAATTGCCGGCAGCGATCATGCTGATAGAATTGTTAATGACCGTGGAAGTCGGGTTGGTGGAGGGCGTGATGGAGCCGATGACGCCAAAGGGCGCCTGCTCGATAAGCATCATGCCGTTGTCCCCTGTTTTACAGTAGGTGGTAAGGTCCTCAATGCCTGGCGTTCTGCGGGCGACGAGGAGATTTTTTTGAATTTTATCCGCTACGCGGCCGTAGCCTGTTTCTTCATGGGCCAGTTTTGCAAGGTATTCCGCGTTTTCAATCGCAGCCTTACGCATGGCCTCAATCAGTTCTCCGCGCTTTTCCAAAGTGGATTCCATAAGCTTTTCCTGCGCGCGCTTCGCGTTTAAAACAGCCTCTTCGGCGGTGTCGCAAAGCCACCGGCCGGTGCAGCCGTCCTTCGGGGCGGGAGCTGGATTCGGCGAGGACGTTTTCAGCGCGCCGGCCAGGCTTCTTACAATCTCGTCTGTGATTTGACGGATCTCCTGTTCAGTCAATGCCATAAAATCAGGCTCCTTATGAAAGTTCTATCAACTCAATACCCTTTAAGGAAGCCGCGTCCCGCGCAAGCGGGGTGATAATCGCATCCTTCCCGTGGCGGATTAGCTTATGCCCTGCACGGGCGGCGCTTAAAACTTCCTCCTCGGAGATGAAACAGCGCGGTTCCTGGGAAAGATCCAGCATGGTGGTCTTGATTTCAGGCTGCATCTTAGGCACATAGGTGGTGATGACCGGTGCAGGCTGTGCCGCGGGCGCCTGTGCCGCCTTGGGTACATAAGTCTGTATCATGGGGCTTGCGGCTTGCGTGGATTCAGACGCTGCCACGGGCTTTCCCAGATGCGGGGAGCACAGAATGCGGCACAGCTGCCCGTCCAAAAGGCCGCAGGCGTTGGCCTCGTCCTTGTCGATATGCGCTTCCAGGCTGTGCGCAACTCCGCTGCGGACCACGAGATTATTGAGTACAGCCGCGCGCTCCCCCTCCACCTGGAGGGCAACCACATCGCCATCCTTCAGCCCGAAGCCCGCCGCTTCATAAGGGGACATATGTAAATGGCGCGCCGCGACGATGACACCATGGTCAATGGTGATGCGCCTGTCGCCATTGCACAGCGTACAGCCGGGCGTACCCGCCGTTTCGCCGGACATGCGCAGCACTGGCTTGACCCCAAGCTTATAGCAATCGCTTAAGCCCAGCTCGATTTGAGTTTCCTTGCGGGCAGGACCGACCACGCGGAGCGAAACTTTTCCCTTTTCGCATTCCATGGTCACGCTTTCGTTGCAGGCATACTGGCCGGGCTGCACAAGATCACGCATCCTGGTCAGCTGATAGCCCGGACCGAACAGCCGCTCCACATCCGCATGGCTCAAATGCACATGGCGGTTGGAGGACGATACCGGCACAAAGCGCTCGCCTGTTTTCGCCAGCTCCGTAAGCACGATCCGGAGCACTATGCCATTGAGCTCATTCTCGTTCATGTTACTTTTTTTGATCTTCCAGTTTTTTGCGGAAGATTTCCTTCAGGCTTTCGGTGTACGGGGGCCGTGCAATGCCGTACTCGGTGATGATGGCTGTGATCAGTTCGTTATCCGCAAAGTCGAAGGCAGGGTTGTAAACGCCCACGCCTTCGGGAGCCATGCGCTTTTTGTACCACATCTCGGTAACTTCCTCAGCGGGACGCTGCTCAATGGTGATATCCTCGCCGCGGGCGATGCTCATGTCAATGGTAGAGGTCGGTCCGCAGACATAGAAGGGGATGCCGTAGTACTTGGCGAGGATCGCCACGCCGGAGGTGCCGATTTTGTTGCAGGCATCGCCATTGGCGGCCACACGGTCACACCCGACGAAAACGGCCTGCACCCAACCATTTTTCATGACCTGGGAGGCCATGTTATCACAGATGACGGTTGTATCCACACCATCGGCGTGAAGCTCGAAAGCGGAAAGGCGCGCGCCCTGGAGAAGCGGCCTTGTCTCATCCGTAAAGACCTTGAAGTTCATGCCGCGCTCCCGGCCCAGGTGAATGGGAGCCAGTGCTGTCCCATACTTGGAGGTGGCCAGCTGGCCGGCGTTGCAGTGGGTCAGGATGCCGTAACCGTCCTTGATGAGGCTCAGGCCGTACTCGCCGATTTGGCGGCACATCCACACGTCCTCATCCTTGATGGCGACGCATTCCTTATGCAAAAGCTCCTTGAGCTGCGCCACAGACTTATCTCCATTGACAAGCACCACCTGCTCCATGCGGTTTAGCGCCCAGGAGAGGTTCACGGCGGTGGGCCGGGCGGAGTCCAGGTATTCCTTGGCTGCCTTGAACTGTTTATAGAAATCCTCATATGTGTCCGCCTGAATCTGCTTGGCGGCCAGGTACACACCAAAGCCTGCGGCAACGCCTATGGCAGGAGCGCCGCGCACCTGCAACAGATAAATGGCGTTCCAGATATCCTTCTGCTCGGTGAGGTTCATAATTTCGACCTCATAGGGCAGCTTGGTCTGATTAAGAATGACCAGCGCGCTTTTTTCATCGTCCAGCGACACGGTTTCATAGCTCATAATGTTCTTTTCGGACATTTCAATCACCCTTTGCCTGTATTGTTTGGCCATTGCAAAAGACGCCGCGTATCACCTGGCTTTTTCGGAAGCTTTCTTCACGGCTGCAACAAAATCTCCACCCTTTTGGAAGGTCGCACGATTCATGATGTAATCCTTCGCGCAAAGGATGTTCAAGCGCTCGGCATAGGCGCGCTTGCCCTCGTCGGCGATGGTAGTCACGTCTTTCACCTGCGCCATGCCAACCGTGCGGCGGATGAGCTCGGTGCCTGCGAACGCTGCGGTATCCGCCATAATGGTGGAAAGATACCATTCCTTGAAGCCGGGAGTCTTGGCCATGCGGTCGGTGGCGCACTCATCGAATGTTTTCATGAACTTCTCGCGGAAAAGGTCAAGGCTCTCTTCGATAGCCTGAAGCGTCCAATCGCAGAAGGCGGTATCGCCAGCAGCCACGCCGTTATCGTAGGCAAAGATCAGGTTGGCGACCACGTTGCCGATGTCGTAGCCCATGGGGCCGTAGAAAGCGAACTCGGGGTCGAAAACGCGTGTGCTGTCCTGCTTCACAAAGATGGATCCGGTATGCAGGTCACCATGAATCAGCGCCTGGGCGTTGTTCATGAAATCGAATTTAATCTTGGCGATTTCAAGATGCAGCTTTTCATCCTCATACAGCTCACGTTTCACAAACGCTGCGTTTTGGGGGAATACGAGGTTGCGGTGGTTGCAGTCGTTGTACGGCTCGGTAAGAACCAGGTCTTCCGTAATTTCGCACAACTCGGGGTTGATGAAACGCTTGACCATGTCCTTCTTGGCCTTGTGCTCCATGGCAACGTCGGTGGTCTTAAGAAGAGTGTTGACCATATAGGTGGAAACATCCTCCGCAAAGCGCGGGAAGGTCTCGTGGCGCATCAGCGCATAGCGCATGAGGGCATGGTCGGAAAGGTCCTCCATCACGCAGGCGCTCATCACCGTGTCGTACCCATAAATCTTAGGCACCAGGCCCGGCGCGTACTTCCACTGGATCTGCAATATCTCGCTCTCAATGCGGTTGCGGTCGGTTGAAACCTTCATCTCGGCGGAAATGCGGAGCGATACGCCCGCCTGCTTTACGATCACGCTTTTCCCTGTTTTTAAGTCCACAACACGGTAGACATAGTTCAGGTTGCCGTCACCGATTTCCTTGGCATTCAGTTCCGCGTCCACGGGCATGTAACCCTTTTCCTTCGTGTACTCCAGCACGTCGGGTGTTTTCATCAGGAAATAGGTGTCGAAGCGGGACATGTTCAAGACTTCCTTCCTTTTATAAATAATGGAACAAATTCATTTCGCCTTTCGGTCAGAACCGGTTCGTTCTAGCGGAACTCCAGGCTGCGCAAATCATTGGGGTCGATCTCCGTGAGCTTGCGCAGCTCCTCCTCAGTTGGGGGCGGGGTTGTGGCAAGCTCGATGTAGCGGATGGGAAAAGCGGTGTTATCGGCAACCTCCTCAATGCTGGAGGTTGGATGTACGCTCTTTAAAAGCAGCTCGCCGCCATACATGGTAAAGATGCAAAGCGGTGTCACGATGTCGCTCACATTACCGCGCGCCGTCACAAAATCAAGCTTGTCGCAAAAGGTGCGCCTGTCGTGCTTTGTACGCCAGATGATGGCGCGCTTCGCGGTGGGGATGAGTACGGCGCTGCCCGCACCGCCCGGCAGGCGTACTTTGGGCTTTTTGTAATCCCCTATCACCGAGGCATTGACACCGCCGCGGTTGTCAAACTGAACACCGCTTAAAAACGCTACGTCCAGTCCTCCCCGCATGCTCAGGTCGAACACCTCCTGAAGGGGAAATTCCGCCGCAGCCGGCTCCCACAGATCGTTGCCGGCGCTGGTAAAGCTTTGCAGGCGGGGTTTTTGGGGATCTACGCCGCCGGGAATGTTCAGGTGAACGGCGTTTGGCGCATGGGTCGCTTTTGCAAGCAGCACGGCAATCAGCGGCATATGGGAGCTGACACCGTGGAAAACCGTTTCCCCGTCATGAATGAGGCGCGCCATACTGACCGTCATAATATCACAGGGTCTTGGCATGTCACGGCCTCCTATTCAGCCAGGCATTAAGGTCCCCGGCATTATCAAGCTTCAGAAAGGAACGGATATCCTCGTCCCTTACGCCGTAAGCGCCATGGCAGGCCCCGGGAGATGCGCCCCGCGGAACATGTGCCACCGCACTCACCAGAAAATGCGGGATGTTGGCCTTTACATCCGACTTTGCAAAATAATCCCCGCCCACGATGCGCTCGGCAGTCACAATGACCGTCTTGGAGGCGCGGGACAAAAGCACATCCTCATACTTCGGACCTTCGATGAGCGCGTTGCCCAGTGAATCTGCAAGCTGGGCATGCACGATGCTCACATCCGGCCGGATGGCCTTTACTGCATTCAGCGTTTCACCGGTAAAGGGATCGTTAACAGTGGCGAAATAATCGTTTGCCGCGATCAGATCGCTGATTTGAAGCCCGCGTACCGGCATGAACGGAATGCCGTAGCTGGCGGCCCTAAGCGCGCTGATGACCGTGTAGCAGGCATGCTCGTTGGCCTTGACCGTGCCTTCCTGCACGGCCTTGCGGTAATTTTGGCAGAGGGAGTATTCCGTCTCAAAGCTGATAAAGCCCGCGTCCACGCTTTTTACGCAGCCGGCGAGGCAAAGCAGGTCGACATCCATGCCGCCGGCTGTCTTCACAAGCCGAAGACCGCGCTTATTTTGACGAGCCAGCTCCATGACAGCCGCCATTGGCGCACGGTTTAAGGCGTTTCCGCCAAGGCCCAGCAGCGCCCCGTCGGGGACTAACGCTACCGCCTTTGCCAAACTGGTCAGCTTGCTCATGGAGTCACCTCGCTTCCTAAGAATGTTTCGCGGCAGGCCCACGCTTTACGGGCTACTTGGCAGCATTTGCGGCAATGTTCACCGCGTCCCATACGGTGGCAAAGGGCGGCGCATAGGCCAGGTCCACCATACCCAGCTCATCGGTAGTCATGCCCGCATGGATGGCAGCGGCGAAGATATCCCCTCTCAAAACCGCGCCTTTTAACCCCGCGATGTTTGCTCCCAGCAGCCGGAGGGTACGTTTCTCATACAGAAGTTTGATGGTAAGCTTCGTGGGGTTGGGGTAGTAGGCCGGATGGTCATTGGCTACCACGAGCTTCATATCGTAGTCGATGCCCTTGCGTTTTGCATCCGCCTCGCTGAGCCCTGTGCGCGCCATTTCCAGCTCGCACACCTTGATGGCTGCCGTGCCCAGCGCACCCTCGAATGTTTCATGCGCGCCGGCCATGTTGGCCCCGGCGATACGCCCGCACTTGTTGGCCACGGTGCCCAGCGGCAGGAAGTAATTCTCCTGTGCAGCCCTATGCCAGCAAACCGCGCAATCCCCCGCCGAAAAAACGTCCGGCAGGCTTGTGCGCTGCTCGCGGTCAACAATCAGCGCGCCGTTTCTGGCCATGTCGATGCCGGTATCCTTGAGGAAGCCTGTCGCCGGCACAACGCCGATGGCGACCAGAACCACGTCCGCGCGGTATTCGCCGCGGTCGGTGTGCACCACCCGGTACTCCTTTTCCTCGGTAAAGGAGGTTACGCGCTCCTTAAGCTTCAAAGAAACGCCCTTGCGCTCAAGTTCCTGAGCGGCCATCTCGGAAAATTCCGGTTCAAACGGGGCCAGCAGTCTTTCAGCCGCCTCTACGATGGTTACCTTCTTGTCAAGGTTAAGCAACGCTTCGGCCATTTCCACGCCGATATACCCGCCGCCGACGATCACCACTTCGTTCACACCCTGCAAATGGGCGATCTTCTCAAACAGGAGCCCATCCTCCATGGTTTTCACGTAGAACACGGAGGGAAGATTTGCGCCCTCCACCGCAGGCATCACGCTTTGGCAGCCAACGGCGATCATCAGCACATCGTAGCTGTCTAAGAAGGTTTCACCTGTATCGTGGTTTTTGATCTCCACACGCTTTAAGGCAGCGTCCACCTTGAGGGCTTCATGCCTCAAAAAAGTGCGGATGCCCATCTTGTCGTACTGCTCGCGGGTACGTGCGATCAGCTTGCCCGCATCGCTGTTGAACCCACCGATGTAGTACGGCAGGCCGCACGCGCCGTAAGAAAGGAAGTTTCCCCGCTCATAAACGACGACCTCCGCCTCCGGCCGCTCCCTTTTCAGCTTGGACGCGGCGCTCATCCCGGCGGCGACGCCGCCCAGTACAATTGCCTTCATCGCTCTCTCCCCCGCAGGATTTGACTCACCTGTTCAGGCTTTTCAGGCGCTCAAGCACCGCCTGGGTGATTGCCTGCACATCGATCTCGCTTTGCGCTTTAATCTCCGCACAGCCGCAGTTCTTTTCCATAAGCGGCGAGGAACCAACCGGGGAATGCCCGGCGATCACGTCCTGCGTGTTTGTCGGGCGGGCGGAACATGGCGGAATGCCGCCGGAGGTGATGCCAAGCTTATTGCGGATTTCGATCAGCTCGTTCACCTGCTCACAGCTTAAAGTATTTGCCTTTCCTATTATATTGCCGGTGTACATGATCACCATGGCATAATGCTCGGTGGACTCCAGGCGGTACCAGGCGTCCATCAGCGAAGGCCCCCAAGCAACCGCGCCGTGGTTGGCAAGCAGCAGAGCGTTATAATCCCTTGCATAGGGAGCGATGGAATCAGGGATGCCCTGAGAGCCGGGGGCTTCATAATGCACGCAGGGCACGGTGCCCAGGTTCACCAGCGCCTCGGGATATATCGCTTTGTCCAGGCTGATGCCGGCGATGGCAAACGAAGTGCTGATAGGCGGATGGGCATGGCATACGCCCAACGCCTCAGGATTTTCATTATAAATACGAAGGTGCATTTTGACTTCGCTGGAGGGGCCGCGCTCCCCCTGGGAAAGCACCGTGCCGTCCAATCGCATTTTCACCATCTGGTCCTCGCTCATAAAACCCTTGGATACGCCCGTGGGCGTCGTCCAGATGATGTCATCATCTACCTTGCAGCTGATATTGCCGTCGTTTGCAGCCACGAAGTTCTTGGCATACATGCGTTTGCCGATTTCCACAATCAACTTCTTCGCTTCGCTGTCCGTTAGATATTTGCGGCCGTTAGGCATATTAATCACCTACGCACTTTCGATTCATGTACAAGCAACAGTACTTGTTTAGCGTTGTTTAGTTGTTGCGTGTTTATCTTTTCCGCTCCCATTATAGTTGTATTATGGTTCATTGTCAACAGATTCTTTGAAAATCAAACGACTAGAAAGGAGGATAATTCAACATAATATTGCAAAAATTCGATCAAATCTATCTATTTATTATATTTTTCCAACTTATCAGAATTTTGAAAAAAAACTAAAAAACAATGAACAATCACTTGCCATTACTCCATAAAGGTGCTATACTGGCCTTAACACGGGGTGAACTATAACTGAAACCCCTAAAACTTTATAAGGAGGTTTACCATGAAAAAGATTGTATCCATGGCACTGGCGCTCCTGATGGTATTCGCATTGGCCACCTCAGCTCTTGGCGAAACCGCCAATCCCGTAACCGGCAAGAAGGTTGCTTATATTATGCAGCTGCCTTCCGCCACCATCTTCCAGATGTGGAAGGATTCCTGCGCTGATCTGGCCGCCAAGCTTGGTGTTCAGTTCGACTTCTTCTTCTGCGACAACGACATCAACAAGTGGCAGGACACCATCTCCAGCTGCGCCGCCGCCGGCTATGACGGCCTGATCGTCAGCCACGGCAACAAGGACGGCTCCTATGTGTTCCTGAAGGGCATCACGGAGCAGTATCCTAACCTCAAGCTCGTGTGCTTCGATACCCAGTTCTATGCGGACGGCCAGTATCAGAAGCTGCCCGGTGTCACCCAGCTGTTCCAGCAGGACAAGAGCCTTGTAACCGTTCTGCTCGACAACTTCATCAAGCAGTTTGGCGAAGGCGTGCGCCTGATCAAAGTATGGCGCGGCCCGAACTACATCAGCCCCTTTGACCGCCGCGAAGTTGGCTGGCAGGAATATGAAGCTGCCGGCAAGATCAAGACCGTCGGCGAAATTCAGCCTCTGCAGGATACCGTTGATTCCGCCAACGCTGTTGCCGCCGCTTATCTGCAGGGCATCAACCGCGCTGATGTAGACGGCGTCGTCGTATACTACGATGCTTACGGCCAGGGCGTGTACAACGCGATCATCGAAAATGACAACTTCAACGGCAAGGTTGGCACCGTGCTGCCGATGGCTTCTGTGGACATCGATCCCGTTGACATCACCAACATGATGACCCGCCCGGACATCTGGACCGCCGCCGGCACCACCGACTGGACGCTCAACGGCGAGATCGCCATGCGTCTGCTGCTGCTCGAACTGGCCAACCAGTATGACAAGATCTACGATCCCGCTACCGCTCAGTACGGCGTGGACGTGGTTGAAGTTCCCGGCACCGCTATCCTGGCTACCAGCCTGAAGACCGACTCCACCGTGGAGAACCTTGGCACCGTGGCGCCCGACACCTACGGCAACCTTTCTTACCTGTCCGTTGCCGACTGGATGCCCGCCGAACTGATTCACTGATCCAAATCATACATAAAGCCAACCAATTAATATTAATGTTTCTTGGCAGGGAGGCGTCGGAGCCTTTGCTCCGGCGCTTCCTTTTAAAGAAGCTGCTCTTAAGCAGAGAAGAGGGAAATCCATGGATAAGCTTACGCTTGGAGCAAGGAATGTCTCCATAGAATTTCCCGGCGTAAAAGCGCTGACAGACGTGAATTTCGAGGTCAGCACCGGTGAGATCCGCGCGGTTGTCGGTGCCAACGGAGCCGGGAAATCCACACTGATGAAAATACTTGCGGGTGCAAACCCCGAATATACAGGTGAAGTGTACCTGAATGACAAAGTGATCGACCTGCGCACCACAATGGCCGCCCAAAAACACGGCATCCAGATTGTGTATCAGGAGGTTGATACGGCACTCGTTCCCACGCTGTCTGTGGCGGAGAACGTCATGCTTAACAATATGGTCATGGACTCCCGGGACCCTATGATCCACTGGAACCGGACCCGCCGGCAGGCGCGCGAAATACTTAAGCGGCTAAACATCAATGTAAACGTTCGCAAGCTTGTTCAAAACCTGACTCTTGCCCAGAAGCAGATGGTGCTGATTGCCAAGGCCATTGCTGCCCAGTGCAGCTTTCTTATCCTGGATGAACCCACCGCGCCGCTGAGCGATACGGAAACGGCGGAGCTGTTCCGGTTGGTGAAGCATTTGCAGGAGACGGAAAATGTCGCGATCATTTTCATCTCCCACCGTATTAATGAAGTCATACAGATTTGTGAAAAATACACTGTCATGCGCAACGGTGAGATTGTGGATACAACCCCCATCACCAAAGCCACCACAACCAAAGAGATCGTCGAAAAGATGCTTGGCCGCACCTTTGAGGAGATTTTCTCCAAAGAAAAGGTCCCTCTCGGTGAGAATATCTTTGAAGTATCCCACCTGTCCGGTGCGGACGGCAAGGTGGACGATGTATCCTTCTATGTCAGGAAAGGCGAGATCGTCGGTATCGCCGGCCTTGTTGGCGCAGGCAAATCCGAGTTGTGCAAGACGATTTTCGGCGCATACAAAAAGACAGCCGGTACCATTACCCTAAAAGGGCGGGAATTGAAAATCAGCATTCCCACCCATGCGGTAAAACACCGGATCGCCCTTGTGCCGGAAGAGAGGCGCAAGGAAGGCGTTTTGGTAAATGAAACCGTAAGCTTCAACCTGTCGGCCGCATGCCTCAAAAAATTCTGTACAATGTCGTTCATCAATAAACGGAAGACCGATGCCAACGCAAAGCACTATGTAAATAGCCTGGGCATTGCAACGCCCTCCATCCGGCAGTATGTAAAAAACCTATCCGGAGGCAACCAGCAGAAGGTTGTCGTGGGAAAATGGCTGGCCGCGGATTGCGACGTTTACATCTTTGACGAGCCTACAAAGGGTGTCGATGTCGGCGCAAAGCAGGACATTTTCCGCCTGATCAATGATATTACAAAGCAGGGCAACAGCGTAATCTACGCTTCCTGCGAAAACGCGGAGCTCCTTTCCATCACGGATCGCATTTATGTTTTGTATGACGGGCACACGATGGCTGAACTGGAAACCGCGAAAACATGCGAAGACGAAATCATGCACTACGCGGTCGGCAGTGAAACAATGTACGCCTGATGACAGTATAGAGACTGATACAATGGGGGGAGATTCGCCATGCAAGTTTCGTTGAGGAATACTCCGGTTGGGACGGGGAACAGCAGAAAAGTTTTCCGGTTCCTATTGGACTGGGCGGCCATCATCACGCTGGCCCTATGCTTCATCATCTTTACACTGATCAAGGGCAGCAGCTTCATGTCCCAAAACAACATGATCAACATACTGCGCGCCATGTCCATTACCACGGTGTTCGGCATCGCGGCTACAGTGACCATGGCCCCGGATGGCTTTGATATGTCGGCCTGTACGCTGGCCAGCTGCTCCTCCTACGTGTTTGTGAGCACCTACCTGTGGTACGGCCTGCCCCTGTGGACATGCATCATTGTAACTATCGTCGTGACCATGATCGTATACCAACTCACGATGTTCCTGATCCTCGTCTGCAAGATCCCGGATATGCTGGCGACCTGCGCGCTGATGTTCGTGCACCAGGGCCTGGGCCAGTGGTACATCGGCGGCGGCGCGGTTTCCACCGGCATGCGGCTGCCCAGCGGCGCAGCACCAGTCCGTACGGCGCTGGAGGATTCCTTCTCCGCCATCGGCCGTGCGCCATGGATCATCATCATCATGCTGGCCTGTGTGCTGGCCGCATACATCTTCCTTGAATATACAAAGCACGGCCGGTTCATCTACGCCATGGGCGGCAACCGGCAGGCGGCGAAGCTCTCCGGCATCAACGTAAAGGGTTACCGGTATCTAGCGGGCATGATTACCGCGGTATTTATTGCCATCGGTGGCATCCTGGTTGCCTCACGCGGAAGCTCCGCGCAAGTAATGGGCGCCGACAATTACCTGATGCAGTCACTGGCGGCCGTATTTGTAGGCCGTTCTGTGGGCGGCGCTGAAAAGCCCAACGCACTTGGCACATTGGTTGGTGCGATGCTGGTATCGACGCTTGAAAATGGCCTGACCATCTGCGCTGTTCCCTACTATATGCTGCCTGCAGTGAAGGGCGCCGTTCTGGCGTTGGCATTGATCGCAGCTTATGCCGGAAAGAAGGAACAGTAAGTTCACCGGGCAAATATTTCTTTCACAGATTCATATGTTTAATAATATAATTATATGAACAGCCCCAATCTTGCAGATTGGGGCTGTCAGATTATAAGGTAAACAAAGGACCATCGTCCCGAGTTAAATACTACACGGAAGAACGCTGATAACTGCCTTTGACATCATGATATTGTTCATAATTCAGCCTATAGGCAGACTCCTCATTTGATGTCCAGAATCCGGCGCGCGCCCAATCCTCCTGCTGGCGGCACATGGACTGAAATACGTTTTCGTTCTGCGCCCGTTCCCCGGCGGAAAGATTCTGGTCACTCCGTTTCTGATCGGACTCTATCTTATGCTTTTCCACCTCTGTCTCCCGCATTTGTTTATATTGATCTCTCGTCATATTACGTTCTCCTTTCCAAGTAAACCTTTCTTTAGCTTGGCATGGCATCCAAGGCTTTATTCAGTTATTCTTTTAAAACAAATATAAAAGTGTTACAAAATCGCATGACCAGTTGACCTTACAAAGAAGTACCACTATAATGATGCAATAGTAGAATACACAAGATATCGCATTGTAAAAATGTGGCCGTAAACAGCCCGACCCAACAAACTTAAGACAAGGAGCCTGTATTATGGGTCTTGCAGGGAATATAACCATCAACCTCTACTCGGCCGCAATTTTGCTGATTCTGTTTATACAGGCGCGTAAAAAGAAAGATCGGAAAATGCTGGCCGACAAGCTTTTCCTTAACATCCTATATGTCACTACCTTATTGCTTATCACAGATACTATGGGGCGGTTTGACGGCAAACCCGAAAGCATCTATCCGCTTATCAACCGCGTTGGCAACTTTTGCGTATTTACTCTGAGTCCCGTTCCCACAGCCTTGTGGGTGGTATATGCACACGCCCGGATACATCAGGACGAGAAGCCGGATATGCAGCTTCTGATACCCTGTGTAATTCTTTTGGCAGTACATACTTTACTGGTGATAGTTACGCAGTTTACAGGCTGGTTTTATTTTATCGACTCTCAAAATGTGTATCACCGTGGACCGCTGTACGTGATCTCCCCCTCATTGACATTTGTCTTTTTGCTGGCTGCCGAGATCATGATAGTGTACAACCGGAAGCGGATGGAAAAAAGCCAATACCTTTCCCTTCTTTTCTTTGTGGTCCCGCCTATTGCAGCGATGCTTCTGCATGTCACCATATACGGCATTTCCATCGTACTGGATGGCGTTGTCTTGTCCATACTCATTGTTTTTTTGAATGTACAGAACAAAAACCTGATCACCGATTACCTGACTGGCGTGTACAACCGGGAAGGGCTTGACATACAACTAAAGGAAAGAATCAGGACCAGCGCTTACGGCAGAACATTTTCGGCGATCCTGCTGGACCTTGACCACTTCAAAAGCATCAACGATACATACGGCCATGATATGGGCGACAGGGCCCTGCAAAAATCCGTAGAGCTGATTAAGAATAGCATCCGTTCCACCGATTTTATCGCCCGGTTTGGCGGCGACGAGTTCGTAATCCTCCTGGATACAGCCAACAAACAAGAGCTTACGACGGTGCTGCAAAGGATCAACAGCGCCGTTGATGCATTCAACAAGAGCGGCAGTCAGCCTTTTACCATCGGTTTCAGCGCCGGCTGCGCCGTGTATGATGCTGTGGCCCAGCCTAAGGCGGAAGACTTTGTAAAACTGCTGGATCAGATGATGTATCAAATGAAGCAGGGGCGGGGGGAGAATACACAAATAATAAACGGACAGCAAAAGCGGTCAAGCAAATAGGTTCTCCATGTTGTATTGTGCATCCATGCTGATCAGGACATAAATGATAATGCGAGTGAATTCGTTATCCGATCAATCATCCCTTATGTTACCTCGTCACCATGCTGAAGCGCAGGGCTAATCGCTTTCAAGGTTCATCCCTCAGGGCATGTCGCTGATTTCCAACGGCAATAAAGATTCAGTATGAATCGTTCGACAAAACCTTCAAAATACGCATTGAAAATCAGACTGGAGCGCCTGAAGCAATTTTTCTTTGGCGCCTGCCAGTTCTTTTTGTCTTTGTTTAAACTTTTTTGAAATATGGAAATAATTGCATACTTTTGTGATGACTTATAAAATATAAACGATGGCCTAATCCCCAGCCGGTCAAACAAAAGCCAGATCGCCTGGAATGCCGAACAAAATATTTGGGTTGCACAACCCTATGGCTGCAAGTCCATTCAAGCAAGAAAAAACCACAAAAGGGGTGCACCATGGAAGAATCCTGTACACTACAGTTTCCAGGTAATGTTTCCTCATACCGCATCGCCGGGATGAATGTTGCGATCGCCGGAGCGGAGATATTGCGCACACTGGGTAAGGACTATATTCTGCAGGATGGGACGGAAGTAGATATCGCCTTTGACGTATCACCCGATGCACAGGTGCTTCAGGAGAAAAACCAGCTTGTCTCCTGGGACAAATGCTGCTACATCGCTTCCGGGCGGCGTTTCTATACACACTTGCTTCCCTTCGGAGGCTTTGCGCTACATGCATCCGCCGTCGTGCTGGATGACAGGGCATACCTGTTTTCTGCGGACAGTGGCACAGGAAAATCCACCCACACATCACTGTGGTGCTCGCATTTTGGCAGGGACCAAGCTTATATCCTCAATGATGACAAGCCGGTAATCCGTAAAGTGGGAAATCAGATCATGGCGTTCGGAACGCCCTGGAGCGGTAGTTCCGGAATAAACAAAAACGCCAGCGCACCTATTGCGGGGATTGCTTTCATTGAACAGTCGCCGTTGGACTGGATCAGGCCTGCGGCACCCGGAGAGGCGCTTCGCCAGCTTCTAAGGCAAGCAGACCCGACGCTGAGGCCAGGGGGAATCGGCAAACTGCTATCCCTGCTGGAGGATCTTATCCAAAACATCCCCATTTACATAATGGGATGCACCATCAACAATAGTGCTGTATTGATGGCATACAACACAATGAAAAATAGAACAGGGGAACCGGTATGTACAAGCTTGGCATAGAGGCATTAGGTGAACGGGCGCTACACCGGGGCATCCCCCTGGAGGGCATGTTCGAACTGACGGAAAGGTGTAATCTGCGCTGCAGGTTCTGCTACGTATGCGACCGTTCAGCAGGTATACGGCAAGAGACGGAAAAGACTGCGAGGGAATGGCTGCAAATGATCCGCCAAGCGGTGGATTCGGGTATGCTTACGTGTACCTTTACTGGCGGTGAGCCCTTTATCCGTGAGGATTTTGAGGAGATTTACTGCAAGGCTTATGACATGGGCCTGCGCCTTATTGTTTTCACTAACGCAACACTCATCGGAGAAAGGGAGATTGCATTTCTTTCAAAGAGGAAGCCCGATTATCTTTCCATTTCTCTATATGGCGCGACGGAAGAAAGCTACCGGGAGTTATGCGGGACTGGTGGCGGCTTTCACCGGGTGGCGGAAGCCATAGACTTGCTTCTCGGTGCGGGGCTGAATGTGGAGCTTAAAACGCTGGCTCTGCATCCGCTCCTTCATGAATATGAAGCCATCGGACAATTTGCCGCGGAGCATCATTGTCCAGTGAAGATCGATGTATACCTGGGCCCATGCCGGGACGATCCACAGCTTCTTTTGGACAAGTGGCGGATCCCCGCTTCCAAGGTCCGCTTTGTTCTAGACTCTTTGAAAAATGGATACGATCATCCCTTAAAGCACGCTAATGGCGAAATACATCATGCACCAGGTCCTCAAGCAAGCATTCCGGCAATCCCCTGCATGGCTGGCAGAAGGAACTTTATGATCACTCACGACGGTAGGATGCTTGGCTGCCCCACGCTCACCGAATTTGAGACATATCCCTTTACACAAGGCTTTCAGACAGCTTGGGTGCAACTTCGGGAGATGGTGCAGCATGCTCCATGCTGCCTGGATTGTGCTACATGCCCGGATTTTGAGGCCTGCTACCTCTGCCCGGCCAACCGGATGAAAGAAACGGGCTCCATCGCACTATGCAGCGCTTACCTGAGGGATCTGGCCCATGCACTGCTCCTTTATACTAAAGATAATGTGGGTTAACTGTTAAAGCGCGCGATCGCTTTACATAAAAACTTAGCAAGGGAGTGAAGCGTATGAAACGGGTTTATGAAAAACCGGAACTTCAAATCTGCCTGTTTACTCTAGGGGAAAGGCTGGCCAATTGCCCCATCAACCCAGGTCATAATGGAGATCCCACAAAATGTCCACAGGACTGGGGCCCCGATCAAACATCCTGAAAACAAGATCTTCACGGCGGGCGTATCGCGGCGCCCACCGCAATGGATGCGAAAACGGGCAGGCCAGGAAATTGTACCAAAATGAGACAGGCGGGAGAAATTGGCATGCACGAAAACAGCCTGGAGAAGCTGAGCAGATATGCTGCTGAGCAGGGCATCCCCCTGAATGGTATGTTTGAACTGACGCGGCGATGCAATTTACGCTGCCGGTTCTGCTATGTCTGCGACCGTTCGGTGCAGGCACGCGAAGCGCCTGAAAAAACGGCTGATGAATGGCTCTATATGATCCGTAAAGCAGCGGATGCGGGCATGTTTGTATGCACCTTCACGGGCGGGGAACCGTTTTTGCGGGAAGACTTCGAGGAAATCTACTGCAAAACCTACGACATTGGCCTGCGTGTGGCTATCTTCACCAACGCTACACTCATCGGCCATAAACAGATGGCATACCTTCAAAAGCGCGTACCGCTTTTCGTTTCCATATCACTCTACGGTGCGTCGCCCGAAAGCTACCGTTTGATCTGCGGGAGTGAGGAGGCCTACCACCTCAGCCAGAGCGCAATTTCCAAATTGTGCGGTGCGGGGATTACCGTCAAACTAAAAACGCTTGCGCTACGCCCGCTTATGGATGAATACGAGGCCATCGGCCACGTGGCCGCTGCCTGCCATTGCCCCGGAGCGATAGATGTATACCTGGGACCGGGCCGGGACGATCCGAACCGGGAAAGTAGGCGCTGGCGCATCCCCATGGACCGGATCCCCGCAGCCATCGCGGCCTTCGCCCGGGGAGCCGGGATCCCTCCGGAAGACAGCCTGGCTGAAAAAACGCAGGCACCCCCGTCAGGCTGGAACCTCCCGGCCATCCTCTGCCGTGCCGGCAAAAGTGCCTTTACGATCACCCATGACGGCAGAATGTTGGGTTGCCCTACGCTAACATGCTTTGAATCCCACCCCTTCGCCGATGGTTTCACGGCTGCCTGGGCGCATTTGAGGGACCAGGTGGAACATGCGCAACCCTGCCTTGAATGCGAAAGCTGCCCCCACATTCACTCCTGCCTGCTGTGCGCCGCCAATCGTGTGAAAGAGACGGGTTCCGTATCCCGGTGTAGCGCCTACTTGAAACGTCTGGCATGTGCCCTGGACGTCAAGAACAGCGCAGGATAACAACCAACTGCGCTTCCTCACGGCGAGGCGCGCGATCGCCCCGTCGTCGCCATACACAAACCGGAAGGGAGCAAACCCATGAGAAAAGTATACGCCAAACCAGAACTGGAAATCTGCCAATTTGCTCTGGAAGGGCATTTGGGGGACCTTGGCCTCCCTTGTTGCCCTTATCGCCAAATGGGGCTGGAATGCCCCAATCAGTGCCCCACCAGCTGCACTGCGTGCGCTAGCAGCTCATAAACATTTTGCAAGCAAGTACCGGCACTATGACCGTATCGCGGCGTTCATTGCGCCGGTATCCCCCCTGAAAGGAGAAAACACATGAAGATCAAAGATGGGTTTATGATGCGAAGGATCGCCGACATGCAAGTGGTGGTGCCCGTAGGGGATACCGGAGTGGATTTCAATGGCGTCATTACACTCAACGATACCGCAGCGTTCCTTTTTGCGAAACTATCATCAGAAATCAGCAGGGAAGCCCTGCTGGAACAACTGCTGGAAGAATATGACATCGATGCTGAATCCGCCATGGAGGATATCGGCCAGTTCCTTGAACAGCTTGAGGAGGCAAATCTGCTTGTATAAGGTCGTGGCTATGGCAGATCTCTATCCAGTTCTGGAGGAGAAGTTGCGCGCCGGAGGGCCGGTCACCTTGACGGCCACCGGCTTCAGCATGATGCCGCTTTTGCACCACCAAAGGGATTCCATCATACTGGAACCTCTGGAAGGACCACCCCGAATCAATGACGTGGTGCTGTACCGCAGGGAGAGCGGCCAGTTTGTTCTGCACCGAATTGTAAGTATGGAAACAAACGGCGACTATATCATGTGCGGTGACAACCAATATGCCTTGGAGCACCATATCACACAACACCAGGTGGTGAGTCGCCTCCAGGCATTTATACGAAATGGCCGCCGTATTTCCTGTACCTCTACATGGTACAAAGCCTATGTATGCCTGCTGCCTGCGCTGCGCTTGATAAGGCATGGGCTTTCCACAGGTGCTGGATATATGAATGCCTTTAAGCACCGGCTACGCCGCAAGGCGAACGGAAACAGGTGATATGATTGATCCGGAAATTGTCATGGAAGGATATCAAGGTCCAATTAAAGTGGCTGTATAGAGTATGCCGCGGATTTAAAGGCAGCATTTTCCTGCTGACCGGTCTTTCCACCGCCATAGGCTTGCTGGGTGTATGGTCAGCTCTTTTGATCAAGTCGCTCATCGATATGGCGGTGGGCACCCAGCAAGGCCGGCTAACGGAGACGGCCATTCTTTTTATCCTGGTGCTTGCGGCCGAAATCGCTTTGAACGCTGTTCTCAGCATTTTGAATGCAAGGACTAAAACAAGTCAGGCTAACAACCTGCAGGGCCTGCTTTTTCACAAATTCATGACGGCCAAATGGCAGGCTTTCAGCGCACGTCATAGCGGGGATTACTGTAACCTAATGATCAGTGATGTGGAAGTCATAAACAATTTTCTGCTTTCCACCATACCGGATATTATTGCCACCTTCACACAGCTTCTTGCCGCATCATGGCTGCTGCTGCGGCTGGAGCCTATGCTTGCACTGCTGGCCCTAACGATCACACCAATCTTTGTTCTCCTGGCAAAGCTTTTTGCCAGACCCATGCGGGAAGCCACCATCAAAATTCAAGGTCTCAAGGGTGAAAACCTATCCCTTTCCCAGGAATCCATCCAAAATGTCATCACCATCCGCGCTTTTGAGCAACAGCTTGAAATCTGTGGAAAGTTAAGGGGTCTGCAAAGCAGCTTGCTTTTTTGGACCATGCGCCGGACAAAGCTGGGTGCGCTTTCCGGCATCGTCCAGTCTATAAGCTGGAGCACCACCTATATTTTGTCGCTTATGTGGGGGATCACAAGGCTTTCCCAAAAAGCCATCAGCTATGGCAGCATAACAGCCTATCTTCAACTTGTAGCCCAAATCCAAGGGCCTCTTAGGCGATTGGCCGCACAGATACCTCAAATGATTGCAACCTCGGCCAGTATCGGAAGGCTTATCGAGGTTCTGGATATGTCGGAGGAAGAATTAAGTCAATATGATTCTGCTTTTACCGGAGCAATAGGAGTAAAATTTCAAGATATAAGCTTTTCCTATCAGAATGGGGAAAAAGTGTTGGATAAGCTGAATATGGATATAGCCCCTGGGGTCATGACGGCGCTGATAGGACCTACCGGTGCCGGAAAATCTACCGTTGCGCGCCTTCTTCTGGGCCTTGTAGAGCCGCAATCAGGCCATATGTTATTAACCCGATCCGGTGGGGATAGCTATCCGGTAAGTGCAAGTACCCGAAGCGCTTTTACGTATGTACAGCAAGGAAATACTGCCATTTCCGGAACCATCATGGATAACCTGCGCATGGCAAAGCCTGCCGCCACTTTGGAAGAAATGCAGGCTGTGCTTAAACTAGCCTGTGCATGGGACTTTGTTTCAGCCTTGCCCAATAAGACGGAATCGCGTATCGGCGAGCACGGCATCGGTCTCTCAGAGGGTCAGCAGCAGCGCCTAGCCATCGCCCGGGCGCTATTGCGGGACGCACCCATTTTGATCCTTGATGAAGCCACCTCCGCGCTGGATAAAAAAACGGAAGCGCAGGTTCTTAAGAATATTCAAAGCGCTTTGTGTGGCCGAACATGCCTTGTCATCACACACCGCAGTGCAGCGTTGAAGCTATGCAGCCAAGTGTACAAACTGTACAACAAGAAAGCGTATCTTATTACTCCAAACCTTCAAAGCAGCAATCTTAGATTCAAGTTAAGAAAAGGTCGCTCGTATTTCCGGGCGGCTCCGGCTTCGTAAGTAAAATTGGAGGTTTTATGACATACGAATTTGAATACCTGATGCATCTGTTCGCTTGCGGATCCAAAGGATTGACTCCTCAGCCACCCCGCCAGTCAGTGGACTTTGACCGTTTGATTCAACTGGCACAGGAGCAATCGGTATTACCTTTGGTAGGCACTGCCCTGAGCAAAACTTCGGATATTGGTTTCCCAAGCGAAAAAGTAACAGCACTTGTAAATATTACACGCAAACAGGCATTGTCCAATTATGTAAAGAGACGGCAGATTTTTAAACTGCTTCAGGACTTTGAGAAGGCCGGTATCCAAGCTGTTCTGCTAAAAGGCTATGCGGTGGCTGATATGTATGCTGAACCTGATTGCCGCATTTCCGCCGACACAGATATTTATGTCAACATAAAAGATGAGAAACAATCCTATAAATTGCTAAGGGAGCATGGATTCAAAGTAAATCCCCGGTCACATCTCAGTCATCATGCTGTATGCGAGCACCCGCAAATGGGGCATATTGAGCTACATGCTATTCTTTATGCTAAAATTGTCGAGGATGTGTGGTTTGAGAAAACGAATGACCAACAGTTTATCTGTGAAGCTTATGAAAGACACGAATCTGAAGATGGTTCTTTCTATACCTTAGGTAAAACTGACAACCTAATATTTATTGTACTGCATATGATTAAGCATTTCATTTTCTGTGGCACAAGCCTTAGACAGATGATGGATATTGCGTTGTATCTGAATACGTATAAGAATCAAATCAATTTTAAGCGATTTTGGGAAATGCTTGAATCCTTAAGATACCAGAAATTGATGAATACAGTGTTGAGTGTGCTGGTATCGTATTGTGGCTTTCTCTCTAATAATCTTTTTGGTTTTGTCAAAGTGGATGATACTGCAATATCTGCGCTTTTGGAAGATCTTGAGACCGGTGGCTGGTTGGGCACTAATGAATCAGACAAAAGGAAAAGCGCATGGTATAAGTATAACCGCATCAAGTTTACAGAAAAAGGGACATCTGTTTCCTATTGGTTCTATATGGCCAAACGTAACATAATCTACTATTTTCTTTCTATATTTCCCCCATTGTCTAGTCTGAAAAAAAAGTATCCCTATGCAGTCAAAATAATATGGTTTGTTCCTATAGCATGGACTCAGCATCTTCTAACTGGGTTTTTAAAGCTGTTGAACGGCAAGCTTGGTACTGGAATTGTTAATAACAAGAATCGAATATTAGAAGACAAAAAAGACAGAGTGCAACTGTTCAAGGTTATGCAAATAATGTAGTTGAAAAGAACACCTTCGTCTTTCATGATTCCATATCCATTTATTTCAGCCATACCGCCTTGTTTACAATATGCGTATAGCTTTGAATCAATTTGATTACCTTTACCGATACATTTGAATCTGTATAATCCTCCGCCTCTACAACCGGTTCATCCTTCATGGAAACGGCCAGTCCTACCGCTTGTTCCACATCTTTTGTCTGGATGCCGCCGATGACCACAGTCCCTTTATCCAGCACCTCCGGACGTTCTGTGGATGTACGTATCAGCACCCCTGGGAAATGAAGCATCGCGCTTTCTTCTGATAATGTTCCGCTATCGGATAAAACGCAATAGCTGCACATCTGAAGCTTATTGTAATCAGTGAAGCTGAATGGAATCATATTTTGCACCAGCGGATGGAACTTGAATCCTCTTGCTTCAATAAGCTTTCTAGACCTTGGATGCGTAGAATACACCACTGGTATTTGATATATTTCAGCTATATGGTTGATGGCATTCATCAAGGCCATAAAGTTTTCTTCGTTATCAATGTTTTCTTCCCGATGGGCCGACACCACAAAGTATTTGCCTTCAGTTAAGCCCATGCGCTCCAAAACATTGCTATTCTCTATTTTCTCCCAGTATGTTTCGAGAACCTCACGCATGGGTGAACCGGTAACAAAAATTGTCTTCCCATCGATCCCTTCGGATATAAGATAGCGACGGCTGTGTTCGGTGTAGGGCAAGTTGATATCGGCGATATGGTCAACAATCTTCCGGTTGATCATCTCGCTTACGTTCCAGTCCCAGCAGCGGTTGCCGGCTTCCATGTGAAAAATAGGGATCTTCTGACGCTTGGCAGATATCGCTGACAAAGCGGAATTTGTATCCCCCAGGATTAAAACCGCATCCGGCCGTTCCTTAAACATTACATCATATGACTTAGCGATAATGTTTCCTATGGTTTCGCCAAGGTGGGAACCGGCAGCATCCAAATAATAGTTAGGCGCGCGCAGCTCCAAATCATCAAAGAATACCTGGTTCAAGGAATAGTCCCAATTTTGCCCTGTATGGACAACTATATGATCTAAATACTTGTCCGCGCACTTCATCACAGAAGACAGGCGGATAATCTCCGGCCTCGTCCCGATAATAGTCATCAGTTTCAGTTTTTGTGCCACGTTATACCTCCAGATGATATGTGTCAGATCTTGTCAGATCAAAGCATTCGCTCGCCCACATGATGGTTACAAGATCGGTATCGCCAAGGTTTTCAATATTATGCGTATACCCTGGGGGTATATCCACCACTTCTATCTTGTCACCATCCAGAAAATACTCCATTACTTCTTCCTCGCCCACTTTCCGGAACCTTATTACCCCTCTGCCGGCAACAATAACAAATTTCTCATTCTTGCTGTGATGCCAGTGGTTTCCCTTCGTAATTCCCGGCTTGGAAATATTCACTGAAAATTGCCCACATTCAGGAGTACGAAATATCTCTGTAAAAGATCCACGGTTGTCCAGGTTCATTTTCAGCGGATAGCTGAACTGATCCTCCGGCAGATAAGAAAGGTAGGTTGCGAACAGTGCTTTGATGAATGCATCGCTCATATCGGGGATAGATCGTTCTTCACGGCTGTCCTTGAACGATTTGATCAGCTCAGCAATATGCCCCAAAGTAGTCCGGTGTACAGGTTCTACGTAACAATACCGATTCCTTCGGTTTGCCTCCCCTTTCATAGCATGAAGTATTTCGGCTACCACATCATCAATATACACCAGTTGCATTTGTACTGCGGGGTCATTCACCATAATGGGCAGATCATGCGCTATATTGTGGCAGAAGGTGGCCACCACGCTATTGTAATTGGGGCGGCACCACTTGCCAAATACATTGGGCAGACGGTAAACGTAAACGGTGACGCCATTTTCCTGGCCATAAGCAATAACAAGATCCTCGCCGGCTTTTTTGCTAAGCCCATATGGGTTCATAAGCTCCGCCTGAATTGAGGAGGTAACAAGAATAGGCGCTTTACTTTCATTTCGCTTTAGAGAATCAATAAGTCTGGTTGTAAAACCAAAATTGCCTTCCATGAATTCATCAGATTTCTGGGTTCGGTTTATGCCGGCCAAATGAAAAACGAAATCACACTTGGATGTATATACATCCAGCTGTGCGGGATCGGTATCCACATCATATGGAAGGATCTCAACGCCTTCCATTTGCTCTAATGTTACGATGAGATTTTTGCCTATAAAGCCTTTTGCGCCAGTTATCAGTGCCTTCATAGCTCTTCTCCCCATGCTGTCAGTCCGTCCTTGACATACTATTGCGAAAAGAGCTTTTTGGTGAGCTGAACAGATGCCAGGCGGCTTAACTGAGCTCATATTCACTAACTATTGTTTTATCAATAAAAAAAGCGAGAATCTATCTCGCTACAATTTGCAGGTGATGCATCAATATCATTCCGAGTGCAGCAATGGGTTGATGAACGCCTTGATAATAAAGGAGTCCTCGTTGCTTCATTTATCTCCAATTAAGCTTGACTTCATTGATATATGGATCTGCATAAAAGTAGTTACCGGTTACCCAATGCAATTTTTCTTTGTAATTACATACCTTGGCTGCCGTATCGCCGATTGCACGAAGTTTTGACCTTGTTTCTTCCATGGTTTTTGTGTCCTCTTTAGACATAGAATCGGCTGCGGTTTCAAAAGCCTGGGCAGCATCCTGGTATGCTACTTCAAATGCTTGAATTGACTCCTGTTGCTCCGCTGTCATGTCACTTATATCATAACCAGCTATATATTCTCTTAATTGATCCGCCACCGCCAAAGCGTGCACTGACTTGAAGCCCGAGTCCACAAGCCATTTTGTATACTGAAAGTCGACATATTTCAACTGCGGAACATCCACGCCATATACCTCTTTGATCACCGCCTGACGGTTATTTTGATCGGTGAAGGTGAAATTCCATCCATTCAATGCGGTTCTGTATTTTCCTGTAATCACATAAGAGCCTGCATTCTGCTCATTCAAACCCATAGCAATGGGCAGTATAGGCAGAATATCCGTGGCATTGGCATCCACAATGTTGGTGAAGAGCCCGTCTTTCATCTCTTTAGCAGCCTTGGCAGCTTTCAGAAATAGATCCGGATCGCTTTTGAGCTTTTGAAAAATCGCCAACATCAGTTCGCGCTGGCGCCCGGTACGGCCAATATCGTTTGCATTCACGGTAGCGTTCGTCCTGGAGCGCATGTAGTCTGTGATGCCGACGCCATCCAGGTGCCGCAGGCCTTTATAGTATTTTCTTCCGCTATGCCCCGTGTAGGACATCTCCAGTTCAAAATCCACGCCGTCGATGGTATCGCCAAGCGCAGCCATCGCGTTCATATCAACTGCCAAATAGTAATCGATTTTGATGCCGCCCAGCACCCACGACGCCGCATCACAAGCCTTTTGAAGGCCATCCTCCACGCTGCTGCCGCAGTTGATGGCCGCGTTCAGCTTATAGATCCCCTTCACACCGGGTACATAGGTCAGCGTATCTCTGGGCAGTGATATAAAATTTGCTCTTTTATCATCCAGATTGACGGCAATCACCATCACTGCATCCGTGTGGCAGTCTTCCAGAATCTTTTTCCCGCCGCTTCCCCAGTAGCCCTTGTGGCCAAAGTCGATGCCAAGCAGCATGATGTTGATGGTATTATGGGGTAGAACAATATTATCCAAAATGAAATGCGGATGGATGAGGAGATTATGATAACCCTCCGCTTCCGCTATGACGCAGGAGACAATCAAAAGTGCTGCGGCCAATGCCATGGTCATGATCTTCGCAAAGATGCGCATGTGTTTTCCCCTCCTTTTTTTGACATGGAAAAGGGATGTCGGTTTTGATCGGCATCCCTCAAAGGAATATAAGCTTGATGGCAGCACCTCATCAGTCATCTTGGGACTTCCACCTTCGAGCCGGCCAAGACCAGTTCCATCGCCGCCATCACGGCGATGATCCCGCATAGGGCTCCGATCACGTTAAGAGCGGTCTCTTCCAGGCATAGATGCCTGCCGCTGATGAAAACTTTCTTGACCTCATCCAGGATTCCAATGATACTGCACAGACCGATGGTCCAATAAAGCGTCCCGTCCAGTTTTTGCAATGTCATGAGCATGGCTGTGTACAAAAGCCCGCCGAGTACAAAAAAAACCGCGAAATGTGCGGCTATGCGCAGGCCCGTGTGCAGCACCCCAAGCCTGCTTTCCGGCAGATGCAAAACACTAAGCAGAAACCTCACCAGTTGCAGGCTTGTACGAAGCGTATCTTCTCCAGGCTGTGAGGAGAGGAAAGTCATGAGCGCAAACCAAAGCGCCGCCAAGCCCCATAAAAGGATCCCGGACATTCGAAAAGCCTTCATCAGCAATCTCCAAAGGGACCACAGGCTGGAAGCGATCTGAAGATAATCACTAACCGCCGGTTCTCTTACCGCCTGCCTGCCGATGGAATAATACTTGGCCCCTGTCTCCCTCATTTCATCCAGCCATATTTGTTACGCCCGTCAAACACCAGCGGCGTGCGTATGAGGCGCCAATTAGTGTGTAACAATGATTTTTGCGGTTGATTTTGCTAATTCAGCTGGATGTATTCTGTTTCTGTATTTGACAGCTATGCTTACTCTAAACAAAAGAACCACCATTTCCGTTATGCTTGTAATGATGCATAAGCTATATACATTCAAACCAATCAACAAGTATGTCAAAGCCAATAGGATCAACTGGACACACATACCCACCACATTTGAAATATTGGCCTGTTTTGTAAGGCCCATAGGGGAAAGTATGGGGAATGACATGATGTAGCTTGGCAGAACAGCCCAAAGGACTGGAAGTGCACAGATAAGTATTTTACCGGCATCCCTGTAATCACGGCCAAATAGAAAAACACACAGCTCACTCGAAAAAATGCCTAGGATAAGTACGCCAATAGTAATAATTGGCATGGATACAAGCAGAATCTTTTTGACAATTTTGAAGTCCTCATTTTTCACCATATAAGGGAGCAGGCTATCAGCAATAGGCGAAGCTCCCGCCTTTGCCAGCGATACCAGCTTGTCAACTGAAGTATAATACCCAACAACAGACGCCGTTCCGTTCATATATCCTAACAATACAAAGTTCAGCCCCTGATAAAAGGTTATGCTGATCCGGGATATAAAAAAGGGCAGGCTTTGGCGAAAAAGGCGCAAGATTTCAGTAGATGATACGCGTAGCATTTTGATATCTTTTTTCATGCAAATATCATAGTAGGAAACTATGGCAGCTATGGCATTGCCAATCAGCAAGGAGAAAGGAACCATAAAAACATCGCTTTCCCGTTTCACAAGAAGAATGACAATGATAGCAAACAATGACTTGATACATATGGTTCTGTATGTGATTACTTTCATGCTCTCAATGCCACGATAAAAGTAATCAGGCAAAAAGGCATTGGCTATATATGCGGCAAGATATAAAAGGTAAAAATAGAGATCTTCCTTGGAAACCAAGCCAATGCGTGTTATAAGCATAAATAAAATCAGCAGCATTGCGGAAAGGAAAGCCTTGATGATCATAACTGAAGTAAATACCCTGGAAATATACAGTTTATCATCACGGCGTTTCGAAATTTCCTGTGTAGCTGACAACATAAATCCAAAATCCAATATAAATTGAACATATGTCATATAGGCTGTGGCCAGGCCAATCTTGCCGAAAATAGCAGGACCCAGCGTTCTGGATAAAAATGGTATCGTGATCAAATTCAATAGCTGTGTAGAGAAAGTCATAATGTATAAGGATACCGTGTTGCCCAATAGGATTTTTTCCTTCCGTTTTTTCTCCGGAATGACCATATATCAAATCACCTTTCTCATCCAGCATTGATAATATCATGAAGGCTATTGGTGTAATTACTTACTGTATACATATAAATACTTATTGCCGTTCTTATGTCTGCCTGCCCCAACATATATCCTGCTGCCGTCCGTTTCAATAGCCCATACGGATGTATTTTTTTCGACCGCTATATCCGCAACGTGATAAGCTGACTTTGGATCGGTAACATCATATACGGCAATGCCTTGGGTCCCATTCGCAAGATAAACATGATTGCCGATCTTGGTAATATCGGCCGGCCTTGCATCCCCATCGCCCGTTGTAAATACGTCCTTGCTCTCCGGCGGCAGCTCATATTCATATTTTACAGGGCTCAAGGGATCCGTCACATCATAGACAACCAGCCCTCTATGGTCGTCTTGTGTCCCTGCTGCTGAGCCGTCACTCACGCTTTTGGTGCCGTAGACATAAGGGTAATCCAGGAATAATCTCCAGGTGGTTGCATGCGTATCTTCCGTGTAATCCAAGGAACACAATTGCGTAATGTTTGCGGGGTCAGTAATATCGATAATGGTAAATCCACTAAAGTAATAAGCCATATAGGCATACTTGTTAACTCCATTGTCATACGCTGCAATGCCTTGCATCTCTTTAATCGAATTGCCCGATTCCGAAAAATGGCCCAAAAATCTCAAGTTGGCAGGATCGCTTACATCCAGGATGACCATCCCTCTATTTTGCAAGGTGACGAGCAGCCAATCCCCAAGTTTCGCCATTTCACAGCATTTGCCTTCAAAGTAGATGGAATCAATAATGGATAAATCAGTTACATCAATGGAATCAACTTTGCCTTCATCAAACAGCAGGGTGTCAAGGTCTTTTGTGTCAAAGTAAACTTCATCAAAATGTACTGCGCCGGCTGACCAATCAGGCGCTATGGAGGTTACCCCGACGCATAAGGATGTCGGGGTCAATCCCTTCGTATCCATGTCGAGCTTGGATGCCATTAAAGTCCAGTCGTCTGCAATATTGGTTTTATACTCCAAAGTACCGCCGCCGTGAGC
This sequence comes from Bacillota bacterium, assembly GCA_023415715.1. Lineage (GTDB taxonomy): Bacteria > Bacillota > Clostridia > Christensenellales > Aristaeellaceae > JAEWAH01. The sequence goes on along the minus strand of JAEZJP010000267.1, from coordinate 15,390 downwards.
TGCATCCACTTTAAAACAACATTTAAACAAATACCAGGTATCATATTCAAGCGCAGCGCTTCCAGCCTCCACCGGGTTTAGCGTACTGTCCAACAATAATAATTTTGCATTGAAAGTGTTTGTTACCGCCTGATGTGAAAATTCTATCTGATAAGGTTTATTGGCGCTGCCCTGTTTAAATATGCTAAAAGATACGGTCTGATTATCCTCGGATATTGGATTGTCAACCCGTACCCACAGCATCGCGTAATTTTCAGAGCCGCCGGAAATCACCTTGGATACATTAGCATACTCCGCCCCTGATCCTTGATTCCAGCTGATCGCGACGCCATATTTACTGCCCAACGGACTTTTTTCTCCCTGGCCGCTAAAAGTGAGGCCGGCGGTTTTTTGTCCGCTGTCCCAGCCATCCCCACCATTTGATAAGTCTGCAGCCCCTTTATCGTTGTTCAGATATACAATTGGCGTTGTTGCGAGCTTGCCTCCCGATGTTCTTGTGGCAGCATACAAGTAATCGCCATCTTTCAGGACGGCATATGTCTGCATCCCTGATGGCGACAGATCATTGGATGAAAGCAATTTTGTCTTTCCTTCCGCCTTAAATTCAACCTTTTGCACACCGCTATGATCCATAGCGGCATAAATGATATTATTGTCTATGCAAATGTCCATGTATTGGCCTGATTCGTTTTTATATTTTCCCTGTAATGCAGGCAGGGATTGTTCCGCTTTGAACGGCAAAATGATGGCCAAGGATAGTGTGAGCGCCAGAAAAAAAACGAACCATTTGCGCATGTGGATGCCGCCTTTCTTTTCCTTAGTGGATTGGACTGTACTTCCGGCATGCCCCTTTATATCATAACGGATTGCAGCATATGCAGTGCATTGTTTTTCATCTCATATAAACAATGTTTGGATTCACTATAATCAATGTCTTGATGCGGATCGATTTTTGTTGAAGGCGCGGCCATTCTATCCTTCAGTTGAAGAATGGCCAGCAATTCTGCCCTGCGTGCCGATGAAACATAGCTAGCCTCGTTTTCAAAGGCCGAAAAAAAGGGCTTTTCGAACAAGATGGAAAAGAGCGTCCCATGATATGAATCTGTGCAGACAAAGCTGGCATTTCTGATGCAGTCAACAAACCCTCTCGGGCCAATATCGAAGCAGCGGATAAAGTCTGTATGAATCTCCGTCTTGAGCGCCAGGATACACGTAATGACCGGCAGCTTTAACTGCTTTCCTATTTCTTTTGCCATCTGGTATACGTGTTCACTTGTTTTGACGGAATAATAAAAGACATAGCCGCCGGCCGGAAGATGGGTTTCTTCCCTTGCGAATTCGTTCCATTCTTCCATGGACAGCAAAATGGAAGGGTCTGGGGCGACGGTGCTGCTTATACCATGGGAACGAAGATATTGCTCCCCGATTCCTTCCCGAACCGTTATCTTATCGAATCTCCCGATAAGGTCCAGGTAGTGTTCTTCATTTGCCCTCGAAAAGGGGACTTGATCACCCATGGAAACCGCATATGTCATCCGTTTCCCCCTAAATGTGAAATCCAGAAAATAGGTGTCTGTAACATCCGGGAGGCGCATGTTCCACATTTGGTCACTGCCAACGATGATTGCATCATACTCCTCCGCTGCCTGTTCCATATCCTCCCGTGAACAAAGAATCTTGTCTTTCCCGTTCAGCTCTTCATCAATAAAACGCTGATAAAGGTCTGCCCCCTTTTTTAGTGAAGGGTAATGAATCGATTTCATCATATTTCTTGCTACTGCCCGTATGCTTTTTTCGTGGTCGAAAACTCCACGATACTTATCCATTTGATAAGGCGGCGCATAGTTGACTATTTTTGCTTCGCCGCCAAGGCGCTTCAGCGTGGTTTTCAATGCGTATGCCTGCAGCAATGCACCATGGTTATACGCCCGGCTCATGGTCAAAATACCAATAGTACTCATTTCTTGACTCCTTGCAAACATTCTGCGTTTATTCGATTTCCCAAATGGTCAAAGGCCGCCTTCCTGTTATCCAGACCCAGGCAGATAATCGGCAAAGCGATGACAGCACAAAAGTAGGTATAGTTCATATTGAACATGGCGTTTATCAACCATATCAATACAAATAAAGCCTTTGATATCCATCGTTTTGCCGTTTTTTTAAGCATCCTGATCATGCTGAAGATGGGGTACAGATACAGGATCATTCCCGCATATCCGTAATTCATCAATATGTTGATAAAATCATTGTGCGCCCAAAGGGAAGCTCCATAATACTCCAAATTGATGTTGTATACAAAATTATATCCTTTTCCCAGCAGCTGATACACCAATGGCTGCTTAAAAAACACTTCCATGTCATAAAACCAGAAGATGCTCCTGCCATTCGTAATCGAGCCCCAAAAGTCCTCCATATAAGGATTGGCCCCATAGGCCGTCGCCCGGACCTTGTCGCCGAAGGCGGATTGCATTGCGATATAGATCATGATAATCCCAAGCGGAACGATGCTTATCCAAAACATGACATTGCTGTTAAGCCAATAGAGCCAAATCAAGCATACAAGAAGCATTCCTATGCCAAAGTACGTTCGGGAACCGCACATGATCAAACTGTAAGTGGGTACAACACAAAGCAGCAAAGAGGAGAGCCTTTTTTTATCCTGGATATAGAACAGAATCAGGGCCAATATCATCAAGGCAGTAGGCGCCAACCTGAAGGAATTACCTGTGATGGAAACAAAGTATCTCCCTTCGCCCCACTTATATACATAAGCGCTCGGATCAAATATGGAGAGGCCTACAATCATTGTCCAAAGCAAGCATACGCCTAATACATACCTCTTATGCCTTGGAAAATATTGGAATACCAAATAGTAGCGTTCCTTTGAATCAGATAGAAATATAACCCAAAACGGTAAATAGAAATACAAATTGGCGTTGTATGCCGCCTCCCCAGTAACTGCAAAAGACCAGATGGAAAGGGTCAATACACCCATCAGAAGCATAAGGTTTGATCTGCTTATCCTGTTTCTCAGCAGAGTCAATACAAAAAGAAAAGCATAGCAGCCAAACAAGGCCTGATTGATGATAGAAAACCCCGGTACGCTTTGCAGCAGCGTTGTTATTGGAAACAGCATGAGGATATGCCACATCATTGTATGGATGGATAACGCCGAATAGCGCTTATGCACGTTAACAAAAGATATGCCTTGTTCCGATGAATCAAGCTTCGCCGGCATAAGCATTGAAGACGGCTGTATCATTGCTTTCAATTGATCTGCTTTTTCTGGCATATTTCCTTTTCCCTTCGGCTGTCATGCCCTGATATGACGGCAACTACTTTCTCCGACGGTCTTGCGATGGCTTTTAGATACAGGTACGCTGTTCGATAGGTTATGCCTTCCCAAGCGTATCTCCCGCAGACCAGTTCCGCGACCTCGTTTTTATATGCTGCGGTGTTATTCTCATTGGAAAAAATCCACCACCTACTAACGATAATTTATCCTGCTGATAAGTCTAGAAAGAAGATGCACCAGCATGTCGCCTCCCAATATCCCTGTATATATTCATTAAGCGTTCAGTATAAATGCCCATACTAATCGGTCTATTCTGTAAGCAGGCGTTTCGCATCTGTTCCAATTTAATTTGGTCTTCCCAAAGAGAAGAGATGGCTTGAGTAAGCGCATCAGCATTGCCAGCCGGGAAAGTAAGCCCCGTCTGCCCTTCCTCAATTAGTTCAGGAATCCCCCCCATCCTGGAGCCAATTACCGGCGTACCAAGTGCTTGCGACTCCAATATGGTAAAGGGGCAGTTTTCATAACACTCAGAAGGATGAACCGTAAACGCCGCTTGTTCAATCCAGCGTTTAAGAGATTCACCCGATTGAAATCCAACATTTTGAACGTTTGCGGGCAATTTCCAGCCATCAGCCATGGGTCCGCTGCCCGCCAGCACAAATTTCACATCTGGAAGTCTTTGAGCTACGGAAAGAAGCGTATTTAACCCCTTTTCAGCGCTGAAACGACCGAAATAAAGTACATATGGCTCCTCTGGAGAGAGAAGCCCGTCGCGCGAATAATCAACAGGGTTATGTATCACCTGTATGCGCTTTTTCTGCACCCCACCCTTATGCAGAATATCCGACATGTAATAGCTTGGACAAATGTATGCGTCTACCAAATTGTATGTGTTTCGCACATGATAATAATACGATTCAGTCGCAGCAATTGCACTTTTAAGCAGAGAGTTCCCTATGCATCGGTTGGTAACGCAGCGCATATAATTACCGCTTGCCACGCATTCATCGCAAACTCGTCCGGATTGTTCGATATACATTCTATGGCTTGGACATGTAATCTGGCAATCGTGAACCGTCTGAACCATTGGCGTATTTGAGCGGCTGATTTCATAGAGAATAGACGGCGTCAATTGAAAGTTAATGTTGTTTAGGTGCACAACGTCTGGTTTCATATCCTCCAGCACCATGCGGATTTTTTTGCGCGCTTCCCTGGAATAAATCGTCTGTATGGGATATGCTAGTTTGCTCCATGGAGAACCCCCGTGAAAGTCCATATTAGCTGTGTATGCATTTACTCGATTTCCTACGCTCCGATCCTTATGCTCCATTCCAAAGTATTGCACCTCGTGCCCTTGCTCTTTTAGGTAGCTTCCAATCTTTAAAATGTAGGTTTCGCTTCCACCCTTCGGGTAAAGGAATTTATTTACCATTAGAATTTTCATATGTTACCTCGTTTGCACCTAGTTGCTTAAAACTTGACTGTAAATATCGCCAACACGAGAAGCAATGTCATTCCAGCTATATTCAGTCATATCATACAATGCTGACGTACAGTGTTTCAGTTTATTCTCTATCTTTTTTCCAAGTTCAATATAGTCACCCTTTTTAAAATACACATTGTCTTCGAGCCTTACCATATGCGTAGCTGGAATATCACTTGCGAGGATTGCCAGTTGATAGCTCATAGCTTCCAACAATACCATCGGGAATCCTTCATTGTTTGAAGCTATAACAAATAAAGCGGCGTTCGTATATAATTGGGCAAGTTCTTCTCCATATACGTATCCTGTAAAGATAACATCCTTTTTGTCGGTCATTTCATCCAATTGCATTTTGTAAGACTTTTCGCGCTCGTAGCTACCGGCAATCACCAGTTTATAGTCAACCAAGCCAAATGTATTATAAGCTTTGATTAGCGTATCAAACCCTTTTTCGGGCGTTACCCTGCCTACACCTAAAATATACTTCTTCTGTTGTACAGAGATTCTCTCAAGATAATCAATCTTTTGAGAGAAGATGGGCTTTTGTATACCATTAGGCATAAAAATAGAACGGCAAGCGATCTCTGGCGAATATTTAAGCATCTGATACTTGTTTACAAATATTACTTTGTCTGCAAACTTCAGAGATACTTTTTCCGCGCATAAGAGCATCTTTTTCGCTGCAGCCCCCCATTTTTCATGTTCATAGTTTGGGCTGTGATAGGTCAATATGACGCGGATGTGAAAAAGCCTGGCTAGTGGTGCAAATATTGCTGGACCAATATTATGATAATGTATTATATCCGGGCGAAGAAATATTGAGCAGATTGTTGCCAAGAATGAGTGAATCAAGGCTTCTACTCCCTTTATCTTCGTCGACGGCAAGTCAATAAATTTAGTGTTTTCATATGTATTGTTGCTTTCAATAAATGGTCGCCTCCTGAATACAACTACTTCAATGTTTCTATTCAGCAAAGGATATAGCGATTCACAATGTTTTTCAACACCTCCCTCTATGTTAGGAAACCCCCTCGTTCCAATTACACATACTCTCATAATTATCACCAGCTAATCTCTTTACCTTTCGTTATTCTTAGTTTATTTTGAATAATCCAAAGAAAAGGTTTCCAAGGCCTCCGCACCATATCATGCCGCTCAGTTACAATAAATGCACAATTTCTATCACATTTAGCAACACGCTCTGCGGCTATTCCAGCTTTTTCTGAGCTCATTATATTCTCTAAAGAATCCTCTTTAATGTTTCCAATAATCCATTCCTCGCTTGTACCATTACACGGCGAGACATTTCCAAACGGATCGATGAAGAAAAAATCGCTTAAAGCACCACACGGAGGCCTGTATCCAAAATCATCCCCGCGTAAACGCCGATGAATACTTTTGTTAAAATACGCTCGTCCATAATCTTTTAGCTTGTTCTTTAATCCTCTTCGTTTTGAGGTCAATAATGCTCTAACGAATCTTTCATGTTCATTAAGAGCATCTTCACTTGTTATTCTATTATCCTCCTTGTGAAAATACCAAGAATTGTGCACAACTGAATTTCCAAGTTCAACGCCGAGAGCAACACAAAGATCATATAGCGGCAACAGATCTTTATAATTATCGGGTGATATAACAACCGAAAACCCTATGTTTTTGCATTTGGTTTTTCTCAACTCCAGCATTGTTCTCAATGCATGATCAAATCCGTCTTTAATTCCTCGTTTTGAGTCATTTAGTTTGGGTAACCCCTCAACGCTTACTCGTATAAGAATATTTGGGAACCTTTCAGCCAAATCTACAATTTTTTCTGTGTAATATCCGTTTGTGCTTAGTTCAAGTAACTTTGCCTTTGGATATAGAATTTCAAAGATCTTGTTAATGTCTTTTCTGAGTGTTGCCTCCCCACCAGTGACATTTATTCTCAAACCCGCCGGAAGTTTTTCATAGTATTGGTAACTGATTTCTTCTTCCGGCTTTGTGGGGCACTCCCATATATTGCACATGTTACAATGTGCATTGCAGCGAAAGGTAGTAATGAGGCTTCCTTGCATTGTTGTTTGCACTGTGTCGCCCTCCAAATACTGTTATAATTTCGAAAGTGAAATGTCAGCCGTGATATAAACGGCAAACCGAGAGATACCAATTATTTATCACAATAACCTAAACATGCTTTATAAATTGTTGATTTGAATATAATGTACCGTTAAGATGAAAGTTTGTTCACATCGCGCCCTTGCCCGTCAGCACGACCCGCATTGTCAGCCAGATCAGCTTCAGGTCCACCCACAAGCTATGCTCATATACATATTGCATATCCAGCTCCATCCACTCATGGAACTTGATCTCATTTCTCCCCCTGGCCTGCCAATAGCAGGTAAGTCCGGGTTTAACCAGTAACCGCTGCCGCTCAAAAGGCCCGTATTGTTTCACCTCGTTAAGCAGCGGAGGCCTGGGGCCGACGAGCGACATATCACCCTTTAGGATATTGAAAAGCTGAGGCAGCTCGTCAATGCTTGTCCGGCGGATGAAGCGCCCGACACGGGTAACCCGGGGATCATTCTTGATTTTGAATACCGGGCCATCCATTTCGTTCAAGCTTTGCAAGGCCTTCAATTGCGCTTCCGCATTCACTACCATGCTTCTGAATTTGAAAAACCAAAATGGTTTGCCATCTTTCCCAATACGCTCTTGGATGAAGACCGGGCTGCCCGTGGGGTCATCAATGTAAATAATAATTGCTACTGCCAGAAGAAGAGGTGATAGAATGAAAATTCCAATCAAAGACAAAACTATATCCATAGCCCTTTTCACAAACAGGTAAATCAGGCGATCCCTATATCCGGCCAACAAATCTGGCCGCGCATATACGTAAGCCTGTTCAATTTCTGATCCGGTCATGCTTGCAGAAATCGGGATATTCCGCTCTTCAGCCATACTGCTCTCTCCCTACTTATTTCGTTTTCAAGGTGCTGCCAAAAAGAAAACAAGAGAATCACTCACCCAAGCATGCGGTATCCTTTCTCTTCTGCAGGGGTGACCCACTCAAATGCCATCCATACATTGTGGGTAATGCCCTCGAATGTGAACTTGATATTGGCCCGCTGCCGCTGCTTGTTGACCATTGTAATAACACCGCCCATGTCCTTCATGGGCCCGTCCACAACAACGATGTGATCGCCTTCCCGAAGCGCTTTCGACTCCCGGATCACACCGCCGTATTGCAGGAGCCACCTTGCAATTTCCGCGTCGCGCCCGCACAATTGGCGCTGGTCTGCGCCATAGGTCAATAGCCTGCGCATATGATGCACGCCGTAAAGCTTTGGGGGGGTGCCGCTCCCGGCATACAGGAACACATAGCCGGGAAACATCATCTGCTCCTTGCGGTAAGCCACTTTGCCCTTCCATTCCAGCCGGACAATGGTGGGTGCCAATGCGGTAAGCCCCGTTTCCTGCTGGATCTGACGGGCTACGCCTGCCTCTCTTCCGGCGGTGCATTGCAGGCAATAGCTTTGGGTTATGTCATCCATTGGACAGCCTCCTTGCGGGTGAAAGAACATCGAAACCGTTTCCAAATGATCAGCAATTCTTACTATATAAGGGGATAATGCCCGCTTAAAAAAACAAAAAATGCACATAGCTTCGCCCTTCTTACCCCCTTAAGGAGGAAGAAAGAAAGAGAAACGATGTGCGCCGCCGCTGCCGTCAGACAAACCGTACTGGCCAGCCCGTTGTGGCGTTTGTATTATAAGGAGGATGATAAGACGAAGTTGTTTCCCTGGGAGATGCAATCACCGGGAAGACGGCCTTGAAGCCTTTTAAGAACCGCCTTCATTTGCTTGTAATCCTGCGGGCGGTGGGCATCCGAGGCAATATAGTCCATCCATCCTTTACGAATCAGCCTTTCAGCAGTGCGCCTCTCTATATTCCAGGGCGGCTTGAGATAAGCATAGGCATCAATTTGGATTTTACACCCATATCTCCTTATTTTCCCAATTATCTCCGGATGTTCCTGAATATACACATATCGTTCCGGATGCGCTATCACCAATTCATACCCTGCCCTTACAAGGCTGTTAAGGACCCGGTTCCATTGGGGGAAAAGATGGAGATTATCCAGTTCCAGCAGAAGGAGATTCGTTCCGGAAATACAATAGCGGCCAAGTTCCGAGTAAGGAAGATCCAGAAGCACCTGATACGAGACCTCATACCCCCTAAGAAGACGGATGCCGGCTGCCTGAGCGTAGGGCTTTAGCCAAAAGTAGGCTTCAGAAATGCGGCTTGCATCATCTCTCAAGTGCTTAAGGTGCGGTGTAGCCACCAGGATATCAACGCCGGCGTCACGGGCGGCCGCCAGCATCTGAAGCGCCTGCCTGTGGGATTTTGCGCCGTCGTCCACCCCCGGAAGGATGTGCGAATGAATATCCAGCATAAGCCCGCCCTTTCTAGAATCCATCAAGTCTCCTGTGTCTGCTTTTTAAAGGGGATGGCCGTCTCCTTTTTCTCGTCAGTGGAACCGTAGGCTTTTCCGTAATAATGCCTGCGGTACCTGGGATGCTCCACAAAGTTCATGGCCACGCCCAGGATATTTGCCTCAGCCTTTTTCAGTTGCCCCACCACATCCCGGATAACTGAGCGGTCCCCCATGCCGCTGCCCACCACCAGCATCGTCGCATCCATTTTATTGGCAAGCGCGGCTGCATCTATGAACAGGCCCAAGGGAGGTGTGTCAAAGAGAACCAAATCATACACCCGCTTGACGGTATCAAGGAATTTGTCGAACACCTCGAAGTTTACGATTTGGGAAACGGATGCCAACCGGTGCCGGGAGTCTATGAAATGTATGTCCGGATTGCCGGTTTTGCAGATAATCTCTTCCAGCCTGGAGTGGCCAATCATATAATCAAACAGGTCGTTGCGACCCCGCGCGCCAAGGTACTGCCCGATGCTGGGGTTACGCATATCCATATCCACCACCAGTACGCGCTTGCCAAGATCCGCAAACGCCTCCGCCAGCAGAAGCAGCAGGGAGCTTTTTCCCTCGCCTGCAAAGCTTGAGGTGACAAGCATCGTTTTGGCGGGATGGGCAATGGTAGCAAACTGCACGTTGGTTACCAAAGTCCGCATGTTTTCTTTCACAATGATAGGAACGCCCTTGGAGAGCATTTCGCCCGGCACACGTTTTTGAACGAACTGCTCGACTTCCTTTTTGTAATTCTGGATGCTGGCAAGCACCGGAAGGCCAAGCGTGCATTCCACGGCATCGGGGGTTTTAAGAGTGGTATTGAGCAAATCTATGGCCAAGGCCACGCCAACAGCCAGCATAAGGCTTATAGCGCCTGCCAGCAAAATATTCTTCATTCGGTCCGGGCCCGAGGGCGCTGTGGGAAGCATCGCTTTCTCGACAATAGACACCATATCCATTTTCATTTCCTGGATGTATTCGATGAAAACCTGGCTCACAGTATCAGCTGCCAGCATACACAAATTTGGGTCTCTGCCTGTGGCAGAGATGCGAAGGAAGCTGGTATTGGGAACGGCACTGATGCCAATCGATACGGAAGCAAACTCCCCTTCCCCGACTTTCATACGCTCCCTCGACTTATCCATTATGTCCGGGATTCGTATCAGCTCTGTGAAATCACCAGCAAGCTGCTCGCTGATATTTACATCGAACCGGGTTTGGTTCATGCCATCCAAATAGTCCATCAGTACATACAGCTTGGTCTGGGCCGTATATACATCCGGCTGTCTTTCATAATACACCCCTGCAGCCGCCGTCACGATTATGCAGAAAGCAACGATCATCCACCAACGTTTCTTGATAATTTTCAGAATATCCTTGATCGTCAGTTCCTGCATATTTTCACTCCCTGTACCCGTATAGCATTCCCTTGTGCAAGAAATCTGCTTGTCCGTAACTAAGCTATGTTCAGTATATCCAATTCCAGAAATCTGGCAACGAAGAAACCTGGCGTTTTATGGAATTTTCTGCCACTTCACTCGATGTGGGCACTTCGTCACTTGGGAGGAAATTCAAAAAATTTCGTGAACATTATCAACACTTGATAACCGCCGTTCGTTATAAAGGTGAAGGCACGGGAAAGGAGGGCTACCATGATCGAGGAGCTTTACAGGCAGCATTACCAGCAGCTGCTTAGGTTTTGTATCTCCCTCACGAAAAATCCCGCCTTCGCCGAGGATATTGTGCAGGATGCCTTCATGCGCGCGTTGGCACATGCCGATCTCCTTGCGGATCTGCCCGAAGCCAAGTGCCTAAGCTGGCTGTACAAAACGGCACGCAATCTGTTCATCGACCAGGTCCGCCGCTTGACACATGCGCCCAAAGTTGAACCGGAAGCCATGTTTGAGGCGGACCTGAGCACGGTGCATGTGGCCCAGATGCTTAGCCGGCTGCCGGAAAGCGAAAGAATTCTTTTTTCCCTCCGGTATTTCCACGGGTACAACGCAACAGAGCTTGGCGAAATGTTCGATCTGCCTTCTTCCACCGTGCGGGCCAGGCTTCTGTCGGCAAGAAAGATCCTTCAAACGCTTTTGAAAGACAAATAAAAAGGAGCGGTTTTCATGGAACAGAAAAAGAGCATGCGCATCAACTGCGCGCTGTGCGACATGAGCAGTGTTGCCGAATCCACTTTGGCGGCTTACGAAAACATCTTTGTAAATGCGGCACTGGTTCTGACCTCGGCAAAAACCCAGGAACTCATGCCCAGATACCATGTCATCGTGAATGCTGCCACGGTGCTCGTAAAGCCCGATCATGCCGAACTCAAGGTGGTAAACGGCAAGTGTGAAATCATGCCGGGCGACGCCCCAAATCAGCCCGTGGCACTTTTGGTCAACGGCTCTCTGGAAATCGGGAAGGATACGGAGGAGATCCTTCGCCACTATGCCCTCATCCAGGTCAATGGCAGCGTCGCCTATCCCGACAGCCTGTCGGGCAAGCTGGATATGCTAAGGGTAAACGGCAACACCGAATGCTATCCGGCCGATGTCATCCGGCTGGACAACTCCTTCCTGGTGGACAAAACCTTCCGCTTAAGGGCCAAAGCCGGGCGATACTACGCCAAGCGCCGCATCGTTATATTAAGCGGCGATGCCGACGTGGCGGCCTTGCAAAACAAAGGCGTTCGCTTCCTGACCAAAACCGCCGTTCTTACGGAATCTTTGGCCGAAGCCGCCATCCCCCTGTTCGATGAAAGCACGGAAATCCACATTGTGCCCGACGGCTGTGCTTATGTGGGCAACGACGCCGTGCTGAACGAAGCGCTTGTGAAAAGGTATGGATCGAAGCTGTATATCGCCGGCGATCTTGTGCTGGATATGGAAAGCGAGCCGCTTATCGGGCAGCTTGAGTACCTGAAAGTGCTGGGCAGCGTTCAGATTCCTGAAAAACTCGTCAATTCTTTCTACGCCATTGGCGCCGAATACGAAGCGCTGGAAGCGGTAAAAGGCCTGGTCCTTCGGGACAAGATATCCTTCCTGCTGGACAAGGGCCTGCTGGAAAGGCACCCGGAGGGGATCACCCTTTTAGACTGCGTCAACGTGAAGCTGGATAAGGATATTCCTCCCGAATGGATCGAGGAAAGGCTGATGATCAAAGACTGTGTGAATGTTTCCTGTTCTCCGGAACAGCGGTCGACCGTGGAGCTGATCGGCCCCGATATTGTCGAGGTCAGCCTGCTCAATGATATATTGAACGATGAACAGCTTACCAATCCGGATACCCAAGTTATTAATACAGTGGAATTCCAGCTTTTGTAAGCGGTTCATGCCTCTTATTTTGCGCCAAAAGGAGGTGCATAATGGATGCTTGCAAAACCATCCATCCGTCTTGCCGCAGGCAAGGCAGGCTTTGGCAAAACGATTAGAGTATTTGATATGCTGCGATGCCTGTTCAAAATGCTGTTTGCAGGAAAACAGATGAAACTCCCATCCAGGGAAGTTCGCGATGCCATACGCGATAAGGAGGATACAGTACGTGAAATCTGTGAAATGATGCGGTGGAGCATTTTCCACAGATAACGCATGAACAGTCGGCTAAGTACGGGCAGTCAATCCTACTTCCCATATTTACTGGCAAATAAATAAGCCGGCCTCTTTGTCTATCAATCCATCATATGGCTGATGAAGGCAAAGGGGCCGGCCATTTCATTAATCCTAGTTTGCAGTTAATTCCGCATGGGCTATTTTCAGCAGTTCGGGAATTTTAAGCGATTGCGGGCAATGCTTTGCGCAAGCTCCGCAATTAACACACCGGTCCCCGCCGGCGCCCGAGGGAAGAATGATGTTTTGGTAAACATACTTGTCAATGGTATGCGGCCGGGTTACCTGATGGCTATTGTACACCTTGAATATTTCTGGAATCTCAACGCCTTCGGGACATGGCATGCAATACTTGCAGCCCGTGCAGCCGATGCTTTTTTTGGCTTCGTAAGCTTCCTGGATCCTTTGGACCAGTTTTTGATCCTCTATAGACATCACCATCGGTTCCGCCTGTTCAAAGATCCGCAAATTCTCCTTCAGCTGTTCCATGCTGCTGGTTCCGCTTAAGATCACTGATACCTCGGGCATGTTGTACAGCCAGCGGAAACACCATTCCACGAGCGTGCGCTTTTCGGGGTATGCCTCAATCAGCGCCTTTACCTCTTCCGGAACATTGGTAAGTAGATACCCGCCCCTTAGCGGCTCCATGACCACCACCGCCAGGCCCTTGTCTGCCGCGTACTTCAGCCCTTCCACGCCAACCTGCTGCGCTTCATCCAGTATGTTCAGCTGTATTTGAACCATTTCCCAATCATAGGCATCCACAATTTCCTTGAACGCCGGCAGCGTGTTGTGTATGGAAAAAGCCTTATGAAGGATTTTCCCCTTCCTGACCATTTTGTCAAGGAAGCTGAATCCGTCGTACTTCTTCACAATCTCCCAATGGGCGTTGGTCATGTTATGAAGAAGATAAACGTCGATATGATCCGTGCCAAGGCGCAAGAGTTCTTCATCCAGATATTTTTCAAAGTCCGAGTGTTTTGTCACATTCCAGACCGGGCATTTGGTGGCCAGGTATGCTTTGTCCCTGTACCCATCCTTCAGCGCCTTGCCTGTGATTGTCTCGCTGTTTTGGTAGGCATAAGCGGTATCCAGATAGTTTACGCCGTGATCAATGGCATAGCGTACCATCCGGATTGCTTCCTGCTCCTCCTGCGGGAACCGCATGCAGCCCAAGCCGAATCTGGATACCTGCAGCCCCGTTTTCCCATACGCAGCATATTTCATATGATTCATCTCCTATCTCTTAATCACTCTGCGTTGCACATGGAACAATCTGGAGTATAATATCTGGAGTGTGCTCTAAGTCAAGATATAAATGAAAAAAATAGAATCATACATTTCAAACGTCATGGAGCAGTGTGTGCAAATCAGATATATATTGCCAACTTCCCCAACTTAGGTTATAATGCATGTATGAATAAAATGTAATAATTTTAAGTTAAATGAAATGTTTGCACTGACCCTTAACCTGACTGATGAAGCGAGCGTACTTTAGTTCAAAGTGAAGCGAAACCGTGCACCGGGAATCATCCTTGAGTTGTACGGTACCAGGATTCTTGAGCAATGCATTTATTACACGAGCGCAGTCATACGACACCTACACCGCCGGAGGGTATCGCTATGGGTTTACGCATTAATAACTTCTTTGGCACGAAGAACCTATGCCTGTGCGGTCCGGGTGCAGGCCGGGGTTTAGAAGTTATGCGCTTCGATTTTACAACAAGCGTAATGAACCCTGTTGCAGGTGTCATTCATAAAATGCAAGGTGGCTATTCGCAAAGGCCGACAAGCCGCGGCTCGCGGCGCCAACAAAGCAGCAATATCAATTTAAGCACTGGAATGACTTATGTGAAGCGCCAGGAACCAAAAAGGAAGCGCCCCGTCTGGCCCTGGATCCTTTTCAGCTTTGTTATCATTCTTTTGCTGGCAAATGCGCTCCCCCGCGACAATGCAATCCCCGTATCCGCCCCCACTAACAGCCTTGCGGTTGATGTCCCGCCAGCCAATACGGTACCAACACCGTCAAAAGCGATAATCACGCAGTCTCCTATCACCCCGTCACCCAAAGCAGCGACGCCGACTTTGGTGCCCGCCGCCACCGCAACACCCGTAACAGTGTTGGGGCGGGGCATGAGCAGCGACGAAGTAAAGACATTGCAGGAAAGGCTGATTGATCTTGGATATTTGAAGGAAGGGCAGGCCGATGGCGTCTTTGGCCGTGGCACCGAAAAGGCCGTTGAAGCGTTCCAGGAAAAAAACAGCCTGAAAGCCGACGGCGTCGCAGGGGAAAAGACGCTAACGCTTTTGTACAGCGAAAATGCGAAGAAGAAATAGAAAATGATATAGCATAGAATAACCCAATTTTACTAACTGGTATGATTCGTTTTAAAGATAAAAATGCTAGAATCGAGTAGGAGACGGAGGCGTTTAGCCCCCGCCGACCTCTCACACCACCGTGCGTACCGTTCGGTACACGGCGGTTCAGCCGCATAAGTGCAGTTTCCGTAGATGCTCGTATTGTGCTGGAAAATCGTAGTATCCAGCC
>JAEZJP010000242.1 GCA_023415715.1 Bacillota bacterium | reverse complement strand
CGGTAGGCTTTTACGCTTGGGATGCGCCCGGCGGATACGTGGGGCTGGTCCAGGTAGCCCAGTTCCTCCAGGTCGCTCATTTCATTGCGGATGGTGGCGGAGCTAAGGCCCATGTCGTATTTTTTGGATATGGTGCGGCTTCCCACCGGCACAGCGGTCAGGATATAGTCGTCGATGATCGCCTGCAGGATGCGGAATTTCCGCTCGTCCATAGCTTCGCCTCCTTCCTTACCGTATGCTTTCCTTTTTGTTAGCACTCGCTGCTTGTGAGTGCTAACCTGGTGATAAGATAGCACTCCTCAGTTGGTTTGTCAATACCAGTAAGGGTATTCCAATGAAATTTTAACAGTAGCTGAAGTGTGTCTTTAATGAAGAAAAGTTTTTGGATCATAGGTTTAAGGCAAAAACGATGCATATGTTGCAATCTTTGGGGAAATCCGCTATGATGAAAGAATTGAAAAGATAGCCCAACCGGGCTTTGGAGGGATCTAGTTTGGCAGCAGGCCGCCTTGACCATATCCGCAACTTCTGTATCATCGCTCACATCGACCATGGCAAGTCTACTTTGGCCGACCGGCTTTTGGAAAAGACGGGCGTGTTCCAGCAGCGGGAGATGGTGGAACAGATTCTGGACAGCATGGAGCTGGAGCGTGAGCGGGGCATCACCATCAAAAGCAAGGCTGTGCGCATGAGCTATACCGCCAAGGACGGCGAAACGTACACGCTGCATTTGATCGACACCCCCGGCCATGTGGACTTTTCCTACGAGGTGAGCCGCGCACTGGCAGCCTGCGAAGGCGCCATCCTGGTGGTGGACGCCACCCAGGGCATTGAGGCGCAGACGCTGGCCAATGTGTACATGGCCCTGGAACATAACCTGGAGACGGTGCCCGTCATCAACAAAATCGACCTGCCCAGCGCCCGGCCCGAGGAAGTCCGCAAGGAAATTGAGGAAGTCATCGGCCTGGATGCTTCCTACGCTCCGCTGGTTTCGGCCAAAATGGGCATCGGCATCGACGAGGTGCTGGAGGCCATTATAAAGTACATCCCGCCGCCCACGGGCGATGAGGATGCGCCGCTGCAGGCTTTGATATTCGACGCCTTCTATGACAATTACAAAGGAGCCATTTGTTTTGTGCGCGTGATGCAGGGGAGGATCAAGCCCGGCATGCGCATGCGGCTTATGGCGGGCAAAGGTGAGTTTGACATCGTGGAGGTGGGCACCTTCCGACCCGGCTATGCCCCCTGCGAAGAGCTTTTGCCTGGCGATGTAGGCTACGTTTCCGCTTCCATTAAAGATGTGCGGGATACCCGCGTGGGCGATACGATCACCGATGCGTTAAGGCCGGCCGAAACGGCGCTGCCCGGCTACCGGCAAGTAACCCCTATGGTTTTCTGCGGAATCTATCCCGCAGACGGCGCGGATTATCCGGACCTCAAGGACGCGTTGGAAAAGCTTCGCATGAACGATGCTTCCCTCTCCTTTGAGCCGGAGACCTCCGTCGCGCTGGGCTATGGCTTCCGCTGCGGGTTCCTTGGGCTTTTGCACATGGAAATCATCCAGGAGCGGCTGGAGCGGGAGTTCGACCTGAACCTGGTGACCACCGCCCCAAGCGTTATCTACCGCATCACCAAAACAAACGGCGATGAGCTCTCCATCGACAATCCCACCAACCTGCCCCCCGCCGGCGAAATCGCCAAGATGGAGGAACCCTTCGTTCACGCCACCATCTATACGCCCCAGGATGCCGTAGGCGCGATCATGGACCTGTGCCAGGAAAAGCGGGCTACCTTCCTGGATATGCAGTACGAGGGCAGCCGCGTCAAGCTCAACTATAACATCCCCCTCAATGAAATCATTTACGATTTCTTTGACCAGATCAAGAGCCGCTCCCGTGGCTATGCTTCCTTTGACTATGAGCTCAAAGGCTACCAGGAAAGCGACCTGGTCAAGCTGGACATGCTCCTAAACGGCGATCTGTGCGACGCTTTCTCCCTGATCGTGCACCGGGACAAGGCTTATAACCGGGGCCGGATCATTGCTGAAAAGCTTCGGGATGTCATTCCGCGGCAGATGTTCGAAATTCCCATCCAGGCTGCCATTGGCGGCAAGGTCATCGCCCGGGAAACCGTCAAGGCCCTGCGCAAGGACGTTCTGGCCAAGTGCTATGGCGGCGACATCACCCGCAAAAAGAAGCTTCTTGAAAAGCAAAAGGAAGGCAAAAAACGCATGCGCCAGTTCGGTACCGTCGAACTGCCCAGCGAAGCCTTCATGGCCGTTCTCAAGATGGACTGACGGGGGAGAGACGGGGATATAACGAGGAAAATAATGCGGGGAAACCTCCTTTTGAGAAAGAAGGTTTCCCCGCACCCTTTCCAGGAAAACTTTATCATCAGAATCAAATGATTTATTCTATGTACCACTTTTCAACAATTTTTGAGTTCCCACTGTTAGGTGTCGGATTTGCTCTTTCAAAAGTTGTTAAGGTGGGCAAATTGATTGCTGTGCCAAAAACAAGGGCATAACCTCTCCGTAAGTATGTTATTCTATCTACTATTCCCTGATTAACATAAGGAACCATCCTAGATATATACTGTATATCATCAGGATTTTGTATTTTATGAATAATAAAGTTACTACACTGAGAAACTACTGTCTTTGATAGTTCACTTGGCCGTTGAGAAGAAATTCCCATTAGCAAACCATATTTTCGCCCTTCTTTTGCTATACGTTCAAAAATATTGTAACCTAGCACTCCGTAATCCATATCTGTTCGGATAAAGCGATGTGCTTCTTCGAGTATTAAATTTACTGGCATTGAGTTCCTTGGTTTTAGATTTCGCATATAGTCAAACAGCATTTTTGAGAAAACTTTTGTAATAACTTCTGTAGCAGTATCATCCAAACTGCTTATGTCTATATTGAGCAATTGTGAATTTCCGATAATGTCAATAATATAGTCTTCAATAGTAGAAAATTTGGTTTTTGCGAAATAGCTTCCTTGTTCGCTTTCTGATAAGTGTTTTAATCGTGTGACTAATGTTGATGTATACTCATATATCCTTGATGAGTTTATGCTACCTTCATAAAGAACTGCAAATTCAACCGCTTCTGAGAAACGTTTAAGTGAATATGGAATCAAACGTCTTCCATCAAGCAAGTCGCTTATATTAGGCAGAATAAATTTATTGCAAAACTCCATTAGGCTTACTGGTGCATACATTTTAGCAAATGATAAACTAATAGCCTCAGAAATGGAAAGTGTTGAAGGAGTTACATTATTGTTGTATTTGTCTTTATTAACATCGGCATCTTTGTTGGTGTAAATAGTTGTAACAAGTGATATTTCATTTGTTTTGAATTTACTTAAAGCCATTAGTATTTTAGAGTTTTGTGTTGTTGGGTTCTCATTGCTCGATAACACATCCTTTATAACTGATGCTATTATGTGATTTTTTATGGAATTAGAGTTATTATCATCATCAACATCATCAAATATGCGAATCATGTCTAATGCTCTACTAATTATTGGAACTTGTGTTTTCTCGGAAGCATGAAGTAATACTGCCCAATCATCGACACTTAACGCCCATACAGGTATTTCAAATCTCTCATTTGCATCTATTGATGTACTAAGGAACTTAATACTAATTTCTGGATTGTTTTCAGGTATGCTTTTAAAGGCAGTTTCATATTCGCCGTTTGAGTCAAATACAATGAATTTCGCACCACGGGCAGATAAATTTCTTTTCAGAAATACTGTTTGAATCATTTGAGCAATAGTGTTTGATTTACCAGAACCAGTATTTCCAAATACTGCAAAGTGGAATCCAAAAAACTCATTAAGTTTAACTTTTACGGCGTAGTCTGGAAACATAACTGATGTTCCAATTGGAATCACTTTAAGTTTAGTTTTGGACTCACCGGCTATTTCTACATCATCGCTTATATCAAGCATTAGCTGTAAATCACATTCACTAATCATCTTTATTTCTGAAAAGATTGGTGGCATTTTTGTCACACCAAAATTGAATGTTCTATTGGAGATTTCGCCAACTAAGCTTATCCTCAAATATCGGCGGCTCCCAGCTTTGTTCAAACGTTCCGAGGACATTTCATTTTTCTCATCTACAGCGACAATTTCAGCGATAATACGCCTATTGATATCATCAATTGCAACATAGGAACCAATTTCTCCAACAAAACGTATACCATCATAAATACTGATATAGCTTCCCAAATCGCTCGATAGTTCAGCTATTACATTATTATGGCTTATTGTTACTATGCGTCCGATTACTCGTTCATTCATTTTGATTATCCCCATTACTGTAGCTGATATTGTCTTCGCCTAATACTGAAACCAATTTTCTAATTGAACGCTTGATCTCCATCTCTTCTCGCTGTTCATCGTCTAGTATTGGTAATGCTTTCTCAACTAGGTTTTTGAAATAATGAATCTTGTCAACCGAATTTATAATCCAGATTCTATTATCCCCGATTTCTTTTAGTCGTTTTATCATCTGGGAATCGCCAAATATAACAAGACGAAAATCATAGACAGAAAGAGCATTTAGAAGAATTCTGTTAATATGTTCGTCGCTAAAGCTATAGCCCATTGTAATGAGAATAGAATTTCTCTTTAATAAGTTATTTTGCATAATTCGAAATAAATCAGAATATGGGACCATTAATGTGGTACGGTCTTTTTGTGGAGTAGGGTATATCATCAATGAATCAAATTGTTTTCTGTTTCTTATCAGATCAATGTCTTTTTCTAGAATTCGTGGTGTATCTGTAGTAGGGTTGTCTTCCTTTATCCAGTTGATTGAACCGTGTATCTTGTATAAATTAATAAAATTACTGACACTTTTCCAAACATCACGGCTTAGATTAAGATTTTCGACAACAACATAATTATAAGAATTAGGGTTAAAAATTCTCCTAGCACTACCCAAAAAACCATTATTGTACATAAAACCCAAATCATCTAATGCATTTTCGTTATATAAATCATAATTTGTCGTATACACATTCACAGGGACTTGACGAGTTTTTTTGACGATGCGAGAGTAAAACTCTTTATAGAGTTTAAGTAAGTCGATGCATTGTGGAGCATTGCATACTTCGTCAAAAATAAACTCGTTGATTGTTTTTATTTTTCCACTAACTGACTTTCTGTTATTTTCAGATGAAATATTTCCGATGGATACCAGATGATTAATTAGAGCTTCAAGATTGTCGGGAAATCTGTCTATTGCTTTATTTCGGTTGTCAATTTTGAAATCAGGATATTTCTCGTAAAAAAGCCTTGCGAGACCTGACATAGTAGGTATAGCCTGTTCCTCATTATTTTCTACACAATAGCTTGAGCAGCCAGCACCAATTAGAAAATTAAGATTCTCGATCTGCAAGCATTGAGATATTTCTGTCCGCAGTTCCTCAGGGGAAATCATTTGTTCTCGATTTCCTTTGATAAAATTGATGGTTTTATTTTGATTATTTTCCACTTTTGAAATACCCCCTCGAGCCTAAATCTAGCAGAACTTCTTATCAACGATTCTATAATGAAAGGCATACCAACATATTATGTGCTTTATCAACCCTAATCTGTTTTCTCATTAGTCATCAAAACCTATGTTGACTTATTGGATATACTATAAAAATATGCACAATTATCCCATTATTTTTCCTGATTATACAATATTATCTGTGTTGCCTTGGATTGTCAACACTTTGCAGACAAATCACTAAAATATGACGATTATTTTCTAAGAAGTCTTTGGGATACGATTTAATTATGTTAAATCAAGGGAAAACGCTTTACACTATGACCGGCGGAGGTGCTTTCCATGGAAGACGGAAACGCTGGTATTCAAAAGAAGATCGATATCGGCTGAATGCTGGTCTATTGCGGGCCGCTATATACCGTGCGGGGCACATAATAAGCGGGCCTGCGGCTTTTTGCAAAGTTGATTTGGTTTCTCAAGCAGACATGAGCACCGACAGATAAGCCAACAAGCAAAAGTTTATGAATATTCGCACCCGAAGGGTGCAACCAATTTTAAGGGCGTTTGTGGGGGGCTGGGGGGAATCGCCTAACCCCCCAGGTCCATCTGGCTCAATCGGCGCATTACTCGCTGCCGCTCGTACTGCTTGTTTCGCCAGCCTCCTCCGCCTCGCTGTATCCGCCACAGGCGGCGCTTCGGCTTCGGAGCCTTTCTGGTTCTCTTTCGGGACGAAAGAGAACATCCCCATGTCACAGGCCAGTTGCTAGCAACTGGCCGAGGTGACGCATTATAGCAGCCGTCGAAATACCACCTCATCCGGCGCTTCGCTCCACCTTCCCCTCCAGGGGAAGGCTTAATATGAGTTTCTTTTCTCTTTTGTTGAATAAATGACGTTCACAAGCCCTTTTGCCGCCACCGCAATCGCGAAATAAATGGGCAAACCATAATAACTTTTCCATTTCAACATTGTATAAATCCCACCCCAAACAAAAATCGGTTCGAAAACAAAACAGAATACTGTAGCCATAATCAAGGTTACAATCAGGAATTTGCCCCACGTCCCATACCGCTGATAGATGACCATATAGACAAGTGGGAGGCATGAGATATTGATTGCAGTCGCCGGGGGAAATAGCGGTATGATATCCACGGGATAATACCATAATGTCAATTCCAGGCCCAGCTCATCCAATACAATAATGAAGAAAACAACAATGGCTGTGTAAAGAGTCAACTCAACGATCCTTGATTTATCGGCTTTCTTCCACAATAATATCGCTGAAATGCTGAACAGGGCAAGAAGAATCCACCACCTGTAATGAAACACCTGCGACTGCAGCCATTCATTGATCCGGGCTTTTGCCATCTCCCATTGGTATTTCAGGTCTTGCTGCTCTGGCACTTTAAATTTGTTCATCTTCTGCCCTTCCATTCTTGCCATGGCCAAGTCAACTGCTGGCTTGCAAATATATATTCATACAATCTGACCTATGCTTTTCTTTTCTCCTTCGTTGAATATATGATATTTACAAGGGCTTTTCCCGCCACCGCAATTGCGAAATAAATAGGAAACCCATAAAAACTTTTCCATGTGAGCATTGTATAGATCCCGCCCCAGACAAAAACCGGTTCGAAAACAAAGCAAAATACTGTGGACATAATCAAGGTTGCAATCAGGAATTTGCCCCATGTCCCATACCGCTGATAGATAACCATATAGATAAGTGGCATGCACGTGATATCAACTGCGGTGATTGGGGGAAACAATGGTATGATGTCGACGGCATAAAACCATAATGACAATTCCTCACCCAGCTCATCCAATACGATGATGAAGATGACAGCAATGGCTGTATAAATGGATAACTCGGCGATCCTTGTTTTGTCAGCTTTCTTCCACAAGATTATTGCCGTAATGCAAAACATTACCAAAAGAAGCCACCATTTAAAACTAAACAACTCCGACTGCAGCCACTCGGTGATCCGCGCATTTGTCAGTTCCCATTGGTCTTTCAGGACCTTTTGTGTAGGCTCTTTAATGATGTTCATCTTCTGACCTTCCATTCCTGGTCTGGCCAAGGCAACGGGCTTTGTTTTCGATTTCGAGGATCTTTTTTGCAACGAACCTTATAATAAAAGCAACGAGTAAATAATTAAAGAAGCTGAAAACATGATGCCAGTTCACCAATTCATAGAGCCCTCCCCATGCCAGGATTGGCTCCATAATAAAACTGATCATGGCGGTCAGGATCACGACAGCGATTGTATATCTTTTCAGATCCGGGAACCTTGCGAAAGCTATGGAATAGGCAAGTGGTACGCTGATCAGGTTTGCAGAGGTTAAAGGCGGGAATATAGGAATAAGGTCGGTAGGGTATTCCCACAATACGAGCTCTTCTCCATATTCGTCAATTCCGAGCATGACAATGATAGCCAACACAAGAAATAAGCATGTTTCCTTCATCTTTGCCTTGTCTGAAAGCAATAACCAGGCGGTAAACATGGTTATCAGCAATGCGATGAGAATCCACCATCGAATATGAAAAACATCCTCGTCAAGCCATTGTTCAATATGTAATTCTGTCAGCTTCTTTTGCAATTCAACGCTTTGCGGTATATCGGATGGAGCCATCTTATCACCTACAAAATCACGGCAGGGTTATGATTTGAGCATCGGGGGAACAGCGGGGATCATTTATCTTCATTCGGAACAGCAAAATAGCTGTATTCTTATTATTTGCGGCCAGGTTTTGTTTATCCATGCTGTTCTTAAGATGCAAATCAAGTAAACAAAAACCTCTTGACAATCTCCCCAAAATCCGTATACTTATCAAGGTGTCAAGGAAAAACACTTTACATCATGACCGGCAGAGGTGCTTTCTATGGAAGACGGAAACGCCGGTATCCAAAAGAAGATCGAAACCGGCTGGCTGCTGGATTTCTATGGGCCGCTTTTAACCGAGCGGCAGCAGGAGCTTCTTCGGTTAAGCTGCGAAGAAGACATGTCATTGGCCGAGATCGCCCAGCAGGAGGGCGTCAGCCGCCAGGGCGTTTACGACATTCTGCACCGCGCCACCCAGCAGTTGTTTCAATTGGAAGAAAAGCTGGGCATGCTGCAAAGGTTCCGGCGAATGCAGGTTGGGCTAGACGGTTTGTTGTCGTTCTTGAATGGGGTTAAAGGGACCGCAAGCCAGGAGCAGGTGGCAGCAGTAAGGCAAAAAATTGCCGAACTGCTGCAGGCGGATGAGGAATAGCGATCATCATTATGGAACCGGCGGGGATCGGGCGATTGATAATCGCCCCTACATCGCGAGCGATGATCGGCTTATTGCTCCGGACGAATGCTGGCTCCAACAGAATCCTTACCAAACAAACGCAACTGTAGGGGCGATTATCAATCGCCTGCCTGCATCGTACAGTAAATGCATCATTTAACCCGGGAAGCCACAATTATAAACAGTTCATCGTTTCCAATGGACGAGGAGGAAGAAAATGGCCTTTGAGGGCTTGTCGGAAAAACTGCAAAGCGCATTCAAGAAGCTCACCGGCCGGGGCAAGCTCAATGAGCAGATGGTGAAGGATGCCATGCGGGAAGTGCGCATGGCGCTGTTGGAGGCCGACGTCAACTATGCCGTGGCCAAAGACTTTATCCAAAAGGTCACCACCCGGTGCGTGGGTGTGGAAATACTGGAAAGCCTGACTCCCGGCCAACAGGTATTAAAGATCGTTCAGGAAGAACTGACCGCTTTGATGGGCGGCACAAACGCAAGGCTCACCTGGTCTTCCAGCGTGCCGACCATATACATGCTCTGCGGTTTGCAGGGCGCCGGCAAAACCACCATGGCCGCCAAGCTGGCTGGCTACTTGACCCGGCAGGGCAAAAAGCCCATGCTGGCCGCCTGCGACATCTACCGCCCCGCCGCCATCAAGCAGCTGCAGGTGGTGGGCCAGCAGGTAAAGGTGCCCGTCTTTGAAAAGGGCACGCAAAACCCCGTGCAAACCGCCAAGGAAGCGGTGGAGCAGGCCCGGTATTACGGCCGGGATGTGCTGATCATCGACACCGCCGGCCGGCTGCACATCGATGAAGAACTCATGGAAGAGCTGGCCCAGATACGCGCCGCGGTAAAGCCACAGGAAATCCTGCTGGTGGTGGACGCCATGACCGGCCAGGATGCGGTGAACGTGGCCAAGTCCTTCAACGAAAAGCTGGAACTGGGCGGCGTGATATTGACCAAGCTGGACGGCGACTCCCGCGGTGGCGCTGCGCTGTCCGTACGCGCTGTAACCGGCAAGCCCATCAAGTTCGCCGGCATCGGTGAAAAGCTGCAGGACATCGAACCCTTCCATCCCGAGCGCATGGCATCCCGGATCCTGGGCATGGGCGATGTGATGACGCTCATCGAAAAAGCCCAGGAGGCGTTCGACGAGAAGGAAGCCGACAAGCTGGCCCGCAAGACCAAGGTGACGGAACTTACCCTGGAAGACTTTTTGGAAAACATGCAGCAGATGAAAAAGATGGGCCCGCTGCAAAACGTGCTGGGCATGCTGCCCGGCGTAGGTGCAAAGCTCAAGGATGTGGAGATCGATGACAACGCGCTGAAAAAGCCGGAGGCCATCATCCGCAGCATGACGCCCAGGGAGCGGCGCAACCCCGATATCTTAAACGCCAGCCGTAGAAAGCGCATTGCCGCCGGCAGCGGCACCACCGTTCAGGACGTGAACGCTCTCATACGCCAGTTCGAACAGGCCAGGCAGATGATGAAGCAGGTCATGAACATGAAAAAGGGCGGCGGCAAGGGCCGCATTCGGCTGCCGTTCTAAGGATGCCGCTTCCGGTTCCATCCTGCCAATATCCACGGGTCTTTTCCTCGCCCGCGTTGTCTCGTCCGCTCCACGTAGCGCTGCTACGCGTCGCTACCTCGACTTAGCGGGCAAGAAAAATCCCTCGCGGCTCTTCGGCAGTCTGTAACCATCATTGGCATCAACAAACCCCGTTGGTCATCATACTTTTATGATTTCCATATACAAGACACCCAATAATGCAAGGAGGAACCCCCATGTCTGTGAAAATCCGCCTCAGAAGGATGGGCATGAAGAAAAAGCCCTTCTACCGCATCGTCGTCGCCGACATCCACAGCCCCCGTAACGGCCGCTTCATTGAGGAGATCGGCTACTATGATCCCATGAAGAACCCCGCCGAAATCAAGATCGACAATGACCGGGCCAAATATTGGCTGGGGAACGGCGCACAGCCCACCGATACCGCTCGCGTTCTGCTCAAGAAGAGCGGCGCCATCGAAGGCTGAGCAATGTTCCGGAAAGGAACGCCATGCGAGAGTTAGTGCTATTTGTAGCAAAGTCCCTGGTGGAAAACCCGGATGCAGTCGTGGTCAATGAGACCGAAGGCCCCGAGGCCATCATTCTGGAGCTGAACGTGGCTCCCGAGGATATGGGTAAGGTCATTGGCAAGCAGGGCCGCATCGCCAAGGCCATCCGTGCGGTGGTCAAGGCCGCCACGGCAAAAAACACCAAGCCTGTGTTTGTGGAGATCCAATAAGCTTCTGGGGCGGTCCCATATGTTAAGCGGTTTTCCGTGCCGGATATTTTGGCATGGCCCGCCTAAAATGGGGCGGCCCTTTGCTTTTGGGAGGATTTGATTTGATGCTGAGTGAATATCTGCTCATAGGAGAAATTACAAAGCCCCAGGGAATCATGGGGGAAGTGAAGGTGCAGCCCCATACCGACGATCCAGGCCGCTTTTTGAAGCTGTCCAAGGTGTATATGGAAAGCGGGAACGGGTATGAGGAAAGGCCTGTTGCCGGCGCCAGGGCCAGTGGCGGGGATGTGTTTTTAACGTTTCCCGGCGTTACCGACCGTGACAAGGCCGAAGCGCTGCGGGGCAAAAAACTGTATGTCGACAGGGCCCATGCCGTTACGCTTTCCGAGGATGAGAACTTCATTTGCGATTTGATCGGCTGCGAGGCGGTGGACACAAATGGCAACGTGATCGGTAAGCTTGCGGATGTTCTGCAGCCAGGCCCTACCGATGTGTATGTGTTTGATACGCCGAGGGGCCGCATGATGATGCCGGCGCTGAAAGCTGCCATTCCCACGGTGGATGTGAAAGCACGAAAGATCATTCTGGACGCGGACAAGCTTTCAGAGGTGGCCTTCTTTGAAGATTAGCATACTCACCATCTTCCCGCAGATGTTTGAAAGCGTGCTGAATGCCAGCATCCTGGGCCGCGCCAGGGAAGCCGGGCTCATAGACATACAATGCGTGGACATCCGCCCCTTTTCAGACAAGAAGCATCAAAATACCGACGACTATCCCTTCGGCGGCGGGGCCGGCATGGTGATGATGGCCCAGCCAATTGCCGATGCCATGGCGGAAGTGACGAAAGCCCCCTTTTCCGGCAAACGCATTTATTTGGGCCCCAGGGGAAAGACGTTCACCCAGGCAAAAGCCCGGGAACTGGCGAAGGAAAGCGAACTGGTGCTTTTGTGCGGCCACTATGAGGGCGTTGACCAGCGTGTGCTGGATGCTTGCATTGATGAGGAAATTTCCATCGGCGACTATATTTTGACCGGCGGCGAGCTGGCAGCCATGGTGCTGGTGGATTGTGTGGCCCGTTTGATTCCCGGCGTGCTGGGCAGCGAGGAAAGCCCTGAGGAGGAATCCTTTTCCGATGGGCTATTGGAATATCCGCAGTATACCAGACCCAGGGAATGGGAAGGCCGGGAAGTGCCGGAAGTGCTGCTAAACGGCGATCACGCCAAAATAAAGGCATGGAGAAGGCAGCAATCGCTACTTACCACAAAAAAATTCCGCCCCGATCTTTTGGAAAAGGCGGAATTGACCCCGGCGGACAGACAGTTCTTACAGGAGCAGACGTAAATAGGGAGGGATAACTGTGTTTTTGCGCAAACTGCTGGTGGTATTGATACCGCTTCTGATTTGTTTGCTGCTTGCCGTATTGTTTCCTTTCCTCAGCAATACATTTTCGGAGCTTGGTTTCTTTGAGTTTGTGTTAAAGGGGCTGCTGCTGGGGACTGCCTTGGCGCTTTTGATTCCGCTGATGGGCGGGAGAAAGCGGGAAGCGTTTGCCAGGCTCTACTGGGTTCCCACGACCCTGCTCTTCCTGCTTGTTCTTTACCAGTACCTTCATCAAGCGGGAGTTATCCGCATGGATGCCCTGTCATTCCTTACTGCCATCAGCGGGCAGGTGCTGATGGTGGAGAACGCTTTTTTGGGGTTTTTGCTTACGCTGTCCATACGCGCGTCCCGCTGAATTTTACAGGCTTCTGTATCTTTTCAGGGCGAGGATATTCAAGGTGGACAAAATCCCGATGATAATCAGCAGCATCCCCAAATATCCTGCCGTTTCCTTGATTCCCATGCCCATGACCATTACGCTTTTCAACCCTGCGCAGCCGTAATAGACGGGCATCAGGTAGGCCAGGTTGCCTAAACCGTAGGGCAGGGTATCAATGGACAGGAGCCCCGAAAAAAAGATCTGCGGTATGATGACGATCGGAATAAACTGCATGACCTGGAATTCGTTGTTTGCAAAGATGGAGACCAAAGCCCCGGCCGAGACGGCCGAAAATGAAAGCAAGCTCATCAGCAGGATAGCCAATAGCAAGTTCCCCGCAAACGCAATGCCCAGAACATATTTGATAAACAGCGTAATCACAATTCCCTGTGCAGCGGCAAACAGGCCAAAGCCCACGGTATACCCGCCTACCACCTGCCATCTGTGCACCGGTGTGGTCATCAGCCTCTCCAGCGTACCGCTTTCCCTTTCCCTGACAAAAGTGATGCCGGAAATGATGAACACAAAAAAGAAGGATAGTACGCCCAGCAATACATAGCCCAGGCTGTTGAACGGTGTGGTGTCAGCACCGCCGTACACGAAGGAGATCGTTAGCTTACCCAGCGGCAGAAGGGAAGTCATTGCTTCTTTCAAAGCCGCTGTTATTTTTGCCGTTTTTACGCTGTCCGCTTCCAGCATTTGAAGCGTAAGCGTGGTGCCTTCCATAGAAAGCACCGCGTCGGCATCTTTGTTTTTCAAAAGCAATTCCGGGTCGTCGCCTTGCGCCAGGGTAAGAATGCGTACATCCTGCTTTTCAAGTGCCGCTGTAAGTGCCTTGGGAAAGCTTTCTGCGACGCTGATAGATGGTTTATAATCGTTTTTACCCAGAAGCAAATACATTAAACACATGATAATGACCGGCGCCACAAGAATCAGCGCCAGGGTACGCTTGTCATTGCCCATTTGCTTTATGATCCGAAGAATAATGCCTTTCAAATCAAGCATCTCCCTTCTGTGCTATGAAAAACAATTCTTCCAGGCTTCCGCTTTCCGTTTTGTCCATCAGGCTGCGGGTGCTGTCGTTTTCAATGATCCGGCCCCCATATATAAGCGCGGCGCGCTGGCAGCGGGCAGCCTCATCCATCACATGGGTGGATACAACAATCGTTTTTCCGCTTTGCCGGAAAGCTTCAAACTTATCCCATACGGTTTTGCGAAGCACCGGATCAATGCCTACGGTCGGCTCATCCAGCAGCAGGATATCAGGATCATGCAAAAGCGCGATGGCCAATGACAATCGCTTTCTCATGCCGCCGGAATAATGCGCTACCAGCTTGTGCCGGTCGGGGTACAGGTCTATGAGCTTTAAAACATCCTCCGCCCGGCTTTTCAATGCCCGGCTGTCCATCCTGAACAAGCGGCCGAAGAACAGCAGATTATCCAGGCCTGAAATATCGGTATATACCGCATCGTTCTGCGGCATAAAGCCAATGGCCTGCTGCGCGCTTCTGTCCGGAATCTTTTTGCCGGCCACATGTATCTCACCGCTGTCCGGCCGGATGGCGCCCGTGATTAAGCGGATCAGCGTCGTCTTTCCGGCTCCCGATGGCCCGAGAAGGCACAGGATTTCACCTTGATAAGCTGAAATGGTAATATTGTCAAGAACGGTCTTCCCATCAAAAGACTTTGTTACCCCGCTTAATTGAATGCTTTCAGTCAAAAAAATCCCTCCAGTTACACACTGGATCCATCATAATGAGATTGAGGCTGTACGTCAATGCTGATTCGCGCTGTTAAAGCTGGTTTTTGATTCTATTCCCTGGCTTTCAGGCTTTCGGCCATGTTTATGCGCTGTACTTTCCGTCTGTTCATGAAAAGTGTCAAATAGTACACCATCATCACCAGCACAAGGGAGTAAATCCCGTGCTGCCATGAAAGGTTTACGGCAAAGTCAAAGAACATGTTGGAAGTCAGCATCCCGAAAAAGGAGCGTACCAGGCTGAGTGTCAGCGGTATGGCCAGAAAAAAACCGATGAAGGCCAGAAAGGAGGTGGAGTGGAGCAGCAGGCGTGATACCTCTTTATCCTGATATCCCATGACCTTCATCAGCGAGATGTTCTTTCGGTTTTCCTCAATGAGCATGGAGGTTACGATATACACAACAATCAGGCTGATGAGGGAGGAAAACGATGCCAGGATATAAAGATATGCGCGGAATGCGGCCACGGAAGCCTGCGCCCCAGCCTGGCTGTCATCCGCCGTCAGCACATCTTCCACAATATTTTGATCCATTGGAAGCGGTTCAGCCGAATAAACGCCTATATGCGTATCCTCATTCAGGTTCAGCATCCCATTGAGCTTTTTCATGGGCATGAAAACATAGTCGCTGTACCGAATATCGCATATCTCATCTATGGTCAAGGTGACTTTTGCAAGCGTCGCGTTGCTCACCACGGTTACGGTGTCGCCCTCTTTCCAGCCCATGCGGCGGGCTGCGCTCCTGGTGGCGACAGTTTTGCTGGGGTCAATTTCCTGACCGTTGCTGTCCTTCAAGCGAATGTACTTAGGGTTATCCGCCGTTCCATGGATAGTGAAATTGATGTGGCTGCCGCCCTTGTCGAAATAGTAGGAAGCCATCATATACGGCTCACCGGCTGTTGAGTTTTCTGTTTCCAGGGTGTTATACACATACTGGTACCTGAAGCCAAACAGGGTATTGAAATTGCACTCAAACATAAAATCCAGTGCGCCATAGAACAAAAACCCGGTCATCATGAACAGGGATGCTGCCACGATGCCCGTAAGCATCAGGAGGCTGCGGGGCAGGTTGCACAAGTTCTCCTTCAGCCGGAAGCGGGTTTTGAAGGATCCCTTCTTATAGGGAACTAGCCGTATAAGTAGCCCGTGCCGTTTGGATGCTGTATCGCCTTTGAGCAAATGCACCGTGTCTATACGCAGGGCATGCAGAACGGAAAAGGCCACCGCAAGGCAGTTGAGCAGGATGGGAACACAAAGGATCAGCGCTATATCCCATGGATTGACGTTGAGGAGAGTACGGGGAATATTGTATTCCGTGGAAGTCACCAGGGTAAACGGCTTGATCAGGAAAAATCCCAACGCAACGCCAAGCGCGGACCCTAACAGGGAAAGCGCTGCCGGAAGGCGCAGGTAATGGAGCAGGATTTCTCGCTTCCTATACCCCAGCGCCGTCAGGGTACCGATATACGGATATTCCTTTTTCAGCATCCGGGATTGCACAACAGCCAATATCGCCGTGCTCACCAGCAGCAAAAACAGGGGAGCCACAACACTCATGACGACAATGGCTCCAATTTCCCCGTCAAAGTTGGTAATGCGGGTGTTGGTGCTTCTTGGCACCCAGTCCGTAATGAAGTTTGTCAGCGAAAGCATGGTGCGGAACGCTTTTTCATTATCACTGGAAAACCGCACCGCATAGTCTGTTTTCATCTCCTGCGCAGGCAGTGCGGAAAACGCGTCCCGGCTCATCAGCACAAGCCCGAATTTCGATCCGTCCGCCATAAAGTCTGTATCTCGCCGCGTTACTGTGAGGTAATTGGGCGTGGTGAAAATGCCGCGGATGGTATATACCTTCCCAAACAGCGTGACCGTGTCCCCGAAGGTCAGCCCCTGGGCATTGAAAAAGTACCGGTCTACCAGTATATCCGCACTGTTTGTGATGTCTTCCCCCTCATACAGCAAAGGAAGATTCATTTTCTGCGCCTTAGGGAAAAGCCTTAGCGCCGCGCCCTGATAGCCTTCATCCATTTCAATGGACGGGCACTCTTCCAGCGACAGGGAAAAGAGATTTTCATATAGAGACAGCATTGCGTCGCTCATGGTTACAGAAAGGGAAAAGCTGGCGTCTTCCAATTTGCTGTTTTCCCGGTTGTTTATTACGCCCTGCCTTATGCCGGCCATGGGTGTTTTAAAGCCAAGGTAGCAGGCGGTGGAGAGCAGCACCAGAAGCAGCATGCCGATATAGGATGACTTGTGGGCAAGAAACATTCTTGTGATCCGCTTGTTCAAACTCATATGCGTCACCTACCATACAATCCGGTCAACAGGCAGGATTTCCTTGTTGACTTCGTCGAGCGCGACCTTGCCGTCCTTTAGCCTGATGGTACGGTGGGTTACGGCAGCGATGGCGGTGTTGTGGGTGATGATCAAAATGGTGGTGCCGTATGCGTGGTGCACCTCATTCATGAGCTTCAGTATGTCCAGCGACGTTTTGGAATCCAAGGCGCCGGTGGGCTCGTCGCACAAAAGGATCTTCGGATTTTTCACAATGGCACGGGCAATGGCCACCCGCTGCTGCTGCCCGCCGGATAGCTCCACAGGATACTTTTTACCCTGCCCGGAAAGCCCAAGCGTGTCAAGGAGCATGTCGATGTTCAAAGGATTTTTGCATATGTCGGCCACTACCTCCACGTTTTCGTATACGTTGAGGTCGGGGATCAGGTTGTAAAACTGAAATACAAAGCCGATGGATTCCCGCCTGTAGGCGGTGAGCTTCGCTTTGGTAAGCTTTGTGATATCCGTGCCATCGATGAATATGCTGCCTGCGTCCGGCCTGTCGATGCCGCCTATCATGTTCATGAGGGTGGATTTTCCGCTGCCCGAAGGCCCGAGAATGGTCACCGTTTCCCCCTGTTCAATGGAGAGGGCAATGCCGTCCACCGCTTTGAGCGTTTCTGTACCGGATGGATAGGCTTTGGTTAAGTTTTCCACCTGAATGAATATCCGGTTCATGATGTGTTCCTCCTGAATTCTTTTTTTGAGTTCCTAAGTCACCTTGGGAGCCCTGTTGAAGATCTCAGGCACTTCATTCAACCGTATGTTTCGCCATGGATATAAAAAAACACACCTGCGAAACATACACTGTCCCGCAGATGTGTAACACACCTACTGCCGTTTGACGGCCCAGCCCCACAGGCCGTTGCCGGCCCATCGCCTGCTCAGTTTGTACTGTTGAACTCGCATTCCGGTTAGAGAATGTAATGCAGTGCAAAGAGATATTTTCAGTATATGGCAAAAGAAGGAATCTGTCAATGGGGATAAATGGCCTTTTTGTTTACCTTTCTTGACAGCAAATGCCTGTCTCCCTTATAATGTAGCGAATTGCAGGATATTGCCTGAATATGGCCGCACAAATGGTGCTGCGGCCTGAAGGATGAAGGAGCGAATAAGGTTATGAAGCCGCTTACGTCCAATGAATTAAGGTCGCTGTTTTTGAAGTTTTTTCAGTCCAAGGGGCATGCCGTGATCCCCAGCGCTTCCATTATTCCGGAAAATGACCCTACGGTGCTATTTACCACCGCAGGCATGCATCCGCTGGTTCCGTATCTGATGGGCGCCAAGCACCCCGCCGGGACCAGGCTTACAGACGTGCAAAAGTGCGTGCGCACCGGGGATATAGATGACGTTGGCGATGCTTCGCACCTGACCT
>JAEZJP010000187.1 GCA_023415715.1 Bacillota bacterium | reverse complement strand
GCCGTATTGGACGACGCGGATATTTTCCAGGGGGTGCCTGCTGGAAATCATATCAATTCCCTCCTTTTTCATGGGTAGGGTGCGCCCTTTTGGGAAAAACAATACCGTTTGCCGGATGGGAAAAAAGCTGTTATAATCAAAAAAGATATGTCCATCCTCAAGGAGGGGTAGGTGTGCGGGTCAAGAAAGTGTGGACGTTTGCGGTAATTGCGGTTTTAGCTATGGCTGCCGCCGTACCTTTGGCAATGAGAAACGAGCCTGCTGCCCGGGCGGAGCAGGAGTTAAGCGTCGTAAGGCTTTTGGCCGTCAACGTAGGCAAGGCGGACAGCCTGCTTCTGTGGGCGGATAGCAAGGTATATTTGATAGATACGGGGACTGTGCAATCCTGGGGCGCATTAAAGACGGCGCTTGATGCGCTTCAAATAACAAGGCTTAACGGCGTTTTTCTGACCCATACGGACAAGGACCATATGGGGGGCATGGAACAGCTTGCCCAAAGCAATATAGCGGTGGACGTATGGTATGGCTCCGCCATGTATACGGGCATCAAACAGGATAAGCATCCTCTTTTACTGGCGGCTGCCCAAAGAAACAAGCAGCCGGTGTGGCTGAAGGCTGGAGATACGGTAGCGGTATCTGATACATCCTCCTTCAAAATCCTGGGTCCTATCATATTGGATGAAGAAAATGAGAACAACAACTCCCTTGTGATGAGGCTGGAAACGCCCAGCGGCAGCATTCTTCTGACCGGCGATATGGAGCTTGCGGAAGAAAGCGCGTTGATGGCCAAAGGCAGCTTTACACACAGTGAGGTTTTGAAAGTATCGCATCACGGGGATGACGATGCCACGTCCGCTTCTTTTGTGCGGCTTGTGTCCCCGCAGATTGCTGTGATTTCCACCAATTCCGTGGAGGAGCCGGACACACCCAGCTCTTCCGTACTGTTTGCATTGAATCGCGCCGGGGTGAAGACGGCCGTGACGCAGGATGCCAAAGGCGGCATGATGGTAACGCTGAAGGACGGAAAAGCTGAGGTGGAGCCAGCAGAGTGGAAGAATGTCCCCGGTATATCAAGTGCCGTCCGGCTGACCGGGCTTGACGCGGAGCAGGATGTGCTGACAATCAGCAACGCTGGATCGGAATCGGTGTCACTCAAAGGCTGGTATGTGTTTTCCGTAAGGGGCGAGGAGATTTTCTTCTTCCCGGAGAACGCAACGCTGGCGCCAGGCGCCGCAGCGAGGCTTGGTTCCCAGGCTACGCCGGGGGCCTGCGAATGGCGGTTTGACGACAAAAATGTCTGGAGCAGCAAAAAAAAGGACGAAGCCGTCCTGTATGATCCCTATGGAAGGCCGGTGGCCAAGTTGGGTAACGGGCTGACGGAGGAATAGGTTATTGAGTTTACCATGCAAACAAAATCCCTGGCTTCTCTGCCAGGGATCAGTGTAAAATGAAGGAGGCCGGATCATCCGGCCTCCTTCATTTTATAGCAGTATGCAGATCATTCCACCAGAGCCCTCGTTGATGATTCGTGTCAGTGTCTCCTGTACCTTCTCCCTGGCATCGGAGGGCATCCGCATCAGCTTGTTGGAGAGGCCCTCCCTTACCAGATCGTGGAGGCTCTTGCCGAAGAAGTCGGTGCTCCATATGCGCTGGGGATCGTTTTCAAACTCATCCATCAGGTAGCGAACAAGCTCTTCCGATTGCTTTTCGGTACCCACCACCGGGGAGACTTCCGTTTCGATGTCTACCCGGATCAGGTGCAGGGAAGGCGCGTGGGCCTTGAGCTTTACGCCGAAACGGCTGCCCTGGCGTACGATTTCCGGCTCCTGCAATGTAAGTTCGTTCATGGCGGGCGTCACCAGGCCGTAACCAGTTTCCCTGACAGCCCTTAAGGCATCGGCCACGTGGTCGTATTCCGCCTTGGCAGCTACCAGTTCCTTCATCAGCGACAGCAGGTGGGCGTCGCCCTTGATCTCCGTGCCGCACTCCTCGCCCAGAATGCGGTTGAAAAGCCCTTCCGCCAAGGGCAGGTTGTAGGTCACGCGGCCTTCGCCCAACTCCGCGCCGTCGTTTTGAAGCCCGGGGCTATAAGGGGAACCGTCGAAAGCATGGGCGAATACTTCCTTATCCCGCATGCGCTTGAGGTTTTTGCCACCCTGGCGCACACCGTCCAGCACATGGGAGGCAAGCCAATGGTTGGTATCCAGTGCATTGAGCCAGGTAGGCACGGAAAGGCGGATCTCCCGCAGGGGGAACTCATACAGTATCTTTTCCAGAACACCCTGGATGTCGCCTAAACCCATTTGCTTGACATTCAAAAGAAGCGTAGGCACATCGTACTTTTGCTGCAGTGATTTTTGAAGCGCCGCGGCTTCCGCCGTTTCCGGCGTGGCGCTGTTCAAAACCAGCACAAAGGGCTTGCCAAGCGCCTTCAGCTCGTTCACCACACGCTCCTCCGCATCCACATAAGCGCTGCGGGGAATTTCTGTAATGCTGCCGTCGGTGGTGACCACCATGCCGATGGTGGCGTGGTCGTTTATGACCTTGCGTGTACCTACTTCCGCTGCCTGTTCAAAGGGGATATCCTGGTCGAACCATGGCGTATGCACCATGCGGGCGGCTTCGTTTTCCATGGTTCCCAAAGCACCCTTCACAAGATACCCAACCGAGTCCACCATACGCACCTTGACCGGCGTGCTGTCCTGCAAAAAGACCTCCACGGCCTCCCCCGGTACGAACTTGGGCTGTGTGGTCATGATGGTGCGGCCGGAACCGCCCTGGGGAAGCTCGTCGGCCAGCCGGTCTTTCACCGGTCCGGCAGGCATGCGGGGCAGCACCAGTTCCTCCATGAACCGGGAAATGAAGGTACTCTTCCCGGTACGTACCGGGCCCACCACGCCGATGTATACATCGC
>JAEZJP010000099.1 GCA_023415715.1 Bacillota bacterium | reverse complement strand
GGATAAATGCCGTAGCCGTCCTGATTCTGGTCAGTGGTATCGTAGGGGTCGGCCACGATGATCACGTCGTCCTGCTCCACCTCGGTGCCCATGGTGTCGTAGCCGATGATCACCTGCCAGTGTCCGCCCCAGTCGTTCCAGCCGATCATGATGGGTGTGCCATTCTTCAAAAACTCCTGAATGGCGGAAAGGGTGAACTTATCGTGCACTTCATCGCCATAGTCCTTTGTGGTGACAAGGTCAAATCCGCCTACGCCCTTGAAAATGTCAACCACCTGCGTAAGGCTGGTGGAGCTGGGTTCGGCGCCGCCCTTGCCGCTGGTGAGGCCAACGGAACGAAATTCGGCCAAAGTCTGCTCGTTATAATCGCCAAGCTTGCCGAAATAGTTCAAAACCATCAGCGCGGAGCTTACGCCGCAGGACCATTCGCTGGTCTGCTGCTGGGTTTTGAAATGGGGCAAAATGGTCAATGTGTCGGTAGATACCATGTTGTACACATCGGGGTGAGCAAAGTATGGGGAATCCTGATGATCGCCCAGGCGTTCCACGGAATCCGCGCCGTCTTCGGGAGAAAGGTCCACCGTATAGGGGATCTTCATCTCGTCCGTGTAGTTGTCGCTGCCCTGGGCCATGGCAGGGCAAATGCCCGCTGCTAGGGCCAGTACGAGGAACAGGGAAACGAGTTTACGCATGGTTTTTTCCTTTCCGGGGCCTTGCCCCAAGCGTAGAGATCCGGCCTTTGGCCGCGTATATACGCTCCCAGGCATTATACAAAAAACGGAATATAAATGCAACCAGGGGGCTCTGCCCCCTGGACCCCTGCTCAAGGGATATAATCCCTTGAGAATCCCCATATCTGGTTCGACATAAATAAAGGCTTGGGGTGAGAGTAGTTGATGCAGGTATTTGAACTGTAAAACGAGGTATTCTGGCAATTAGGGCAGGATATACAATCAGGATGGCGTACAGTGAATATGGAGTTTGGGTATAGAAAGGGATGTTTATATGCATGACAAGCGCTTCGTCAAGGTCTACTCCCAGGGTTCCTTCAACACTATGGAGATATGGGTGGACAAGGAAACAGGTATCAACTATATCTTCCGCCAATCCGGGTACGCAGGTGGCATGACGATTCTTATGGACAAGGATGGAAAGCCAATGGTTTCGAAATTGTCTCCCGCGGAACTGGACCGGCTGTGATATACCGTTTATCCTTGGGCGGATATATTCTTGGGCGGGCTGTATACAAGGTGTTGTATACTGAAAAAGCGGTATCAGGCTTGACAGGCTGGCAAAAATGGAATACAATAGCTGCAGTTTGAAAAGGAGGTGGCAGTATGACAGCCAGATTGAGCATCATGCAGAATCGGAAGTCTTATTGCCCGTTCCATCGGTCAATATAGTCTTGTAAATAAGGCGGATGCATTCGTCTTTGTTTTAACAAGCACTTCTGATTTTGCAGAGGTGCTTTTTTGTGTGCCTTTTTAGGCAGCCAGGCCGCAAGAAAAGCCTTATGGCAGACAGAAAGAGGAGAATGCATGAATCCGCGTTTTAGAAAGTTCCTTTCCTATTACCGCCCGCACCTGAAAACATTCACCCTGGTCATGAGCTGCGCCCTTGTATCGGCAGGCGTGACATTGACCATCCCCCTTGTTTCCCGCTTCATTACAAAGCAGGTCCTCGCAGGTGTAACTGACAATGCGCTGTCTCAGATATTATGGGCCGGCGGGCTGATGCTCTTTCTGATCCTTATTCTGACCGTGAGCAACATGGTGTATTGCTGCCAGGGCCATGTGATGGGTGCCAAGATGGAAACGGTGATGCGGGCGGAATTGTTCGCCCATTATGAAAAGATGTCCTTCCGCTTCTACGATGAGCAGAAGATCGGGCGGATGATGTCCATCATTTCCAATGATGTGCTTTCGATGACCGAGCTTTACCACCATGGTCCGGAAGATATACTGATGTTCCTGATCAAGTTTGTGGGCGCTTTTGTGGTGCTCCTGAGCATCAATGTTCCCCTGACCATTGCCGCCTTTTCACTTTTGCCCCTGATGGTGCTGTATGCGCTCCATTTCAATCCAAAGATGAAGGCTGCCTACAAGCGCGGCCGGGAGCGCATCGCCGATGTGAATGCACAGGTGGAAGATTCCCTGTCAGGGATCAGGGTGGTGCAATCCTTCACCAATGAGGAGATTGAGCAGCAAAAGTTTGACCGGGAGAACCGCAGGTTTCTTGATTGCCGGAAGGATGTATACAAAAACGAAGCCTTCTTCTATGATGTGATGACCAGCTTTCCCCATTTGTTTACTTTGGTCATATTGGTGTTTGGCGGCATCTGCATCATTCATGGCACCATGGACCTGGCGGATTTGCTTGCCTTTACACTGTATATTGGAAGCCTTTTTGAGCCCATCAATACGATGCTGAACTTTATCCGGCTCTATCAAGAGGGAAGCACAGGGTTTTCCAGGTTTATGGAGATGTTGGAAACGAATCCGGACATCAGCGACCGGGAGGATGCCGTCTACATAAGTAATGTGCAAGGCCGGATCACCTTTGAAAACGTCACCTTCGGCTACCAGGATGATCAGGAGCCGGTACTCAAGGACTTTTCGTTGGATGTGAAGGCCGGCGAGTCCGTTGCCGTAGTCGGTTCCTCCGGTGTGGGGAAAACCACGCTTTGCTCGCTGATTCCCCGCTTTTACGATGTCACGGAGGGCCGAATCCTGCTGGATGGGGTTGATGTGAGGAGTGTCCGGCTGAAGGATTTGCGCAAGAACATAGGAGTAGTGCAGCAGGACGTGTACCTGTTTTCAGGCACCGTACTGGAGAACATCCGCTACGGCAAGCCCGATGCCACCTTGAAAGAAGTGATGGAGGCTGCCAGACAGGCCAACGCCCATGACTTTATTCAAAAACTGCCCAATGGCTACGATACCGACATCGGCAGCCGGGGCGTGAAGCTCTCGGGCGGCCAGAAGCAAAGGATCAGCATCGCCCGGGTGTTCCTAAAGAATCCACCGGTGCTTATCCTGGACGAGGCTACCAGCGCACTGGATAACGAAAGCGAACATATGGTGCAGGAATCCATCGAAAGGCTGATGGCTAACCGTACAACGTTCATCATCGCCCACCGCCTGTCCACCATTCAAAACGCCAAACGTATTATCGTGCTGGAAGAAAAGCAGGTGGCCGAGGAGGGCACCCATTCCGCCCTCCTTCAAAAAGGCGGCGCCTACGCAAAGCTGTACCAGGCGGCACAGATACCGGCGGAAGGGTAACGGGGGACGAGGGAACGAGGTGACGTGACGATGAATTTGCGGGGAAGGGGCTTTTTGAAAAAATCCCCTTCCCCGCACCCTGTCCTGAAAAACTTTATTTTTACATAATAAATTTAATCTTTTTGAGCTATCTGATACTATTCCAAAGCATAAATGCACCGATGGATACTAGCACATAGAATACACGTAAACTCCGCCCGGTGTCATCCTGAGCACAGCGAAGGATGACAGTCTGCAATGTTGGACTCGCCTTCAGAGTACATCGCCATCGACGCATTAATGTTTACAATTGGTATGATACGCATCCATTGTAGGGTGGGGGCTTGCTCCCGCCCTCGCTGGGCTCTTTTGCGATGCATTTTGAACGCTTTGAGGCGTGATGTTGTGGGCTTCATTGTAGGCCTGCTGTAGTGCACAACGGCGGTTGGTTTCTTGCATGGCGCGAATCATGGAACCGGTGGGCTTGTCGGCATCCAGTATGGCCCGGCCCTCCTGATTGCGGGCGGCGCGGTCGATGCATTGTTTAAAGCTGAGGATACAATTTCATCACATGCCCACTTTTTTTAAAAACGCATCGAAGCAGGTATAAAATTCCTTCTTGTTAGCTTGCATCACATTGTGGTCCGGGTGAGACATCTCCACTGCGGTGCAGTCTGGAATCTGGGCCTGCATCCTGACCCAGTCCTCGTCCGGTATGGCAAGATGGCTGCTGGATCTGACAAGCAGAACGGGACATGAAATGGCAGGCAGCAAATGAAACCACCCTCTGCTGTTGGCGATGTTTGCCGCGATTGCCTGGGGGCTGAACATCATTTGATAACCTTCCGGGGTTTCCGTCAAGCTGTTGAGAAAGTGCTGATAACTAAACTCCGATTCCTCTGCCTGCCGAATAAATGTCATCGCTTCCATAAGGCTCGCGAACGGCATTGGCCAATCTTTCGTGTACGGATCAACAGAAGGTATCTGTTCCGGAGCAAGTTCACTTGCATTTACCGTACCATTTGCGGTTACATCGAGTATCGCCAGTGCCTTTAGCTTCTGTGGATATGCTGCCGCAAAATGTCCCGCGACACGCCCACCCATGGAATGACCCACCAACAGGACAGGGCCTGTATGCAGCTCATCCGTAAGTTCCGCGATATCGGCGGCCATTTCCCCGGACGTGTATTTTGATATGGGCTTGCCGCTTAAACCGTGCCCTCTTTGGTCCGGGGCGATCACGCGGTATTTTGCGCCATAGCGCTGCATGAAATCATACCAAGCCTGCGCCCTTCCCCAGCGGCCGTGCAAGCATAGGATGGCCGGACCGTCAGCCTTGGTATCAAAGTAAAACATATCGATTTCCTTGAGCCGTATCATGTTTCGTGTCAAACTTGCTTTTTCCATGCAAACCATCCTTATCTTTGGGATTCTCCAGGGGTTTAATCATCGCTCAGCGTAGTATTTTCATCTGTTGATATTGAAAGAAAAATGCCTTTATGCCATTCCAAAAGAGGGATTCTCAAGGGATATATCCCTTGAGCGGGGTCCAGGGGCAGAGCCCCTGGGTCATCTCCGCTTCGGGCGCCGTCTCCTGCGCACCTGCTCATCCTGCTTTTCCACGGCCTGGCCGCGGAGGGTGAAGAGCTGGTCGCGCAGCTTGGCGGCTTTTTCAAAGTCGAGGCTGTGGGCGGCGGAAAGCATCTGGTCTTCCAACTGCAGGATAAGCGTCTGCTTTTCGTCATCGGAGAGGACTTCGGGCGACTTTTCCTCCACCTGGCGGGTGATCTCCAAAAGTGCGCGGACGGTATTCTGAACGCTTTGCGGCGTGATGTTATGGGCCTCATTGTAGGCCTGCTGAAGGGCGCGGCGGCGGTTGGTTTCCTGGATGGCACGCATCATGGAATCGGTGAGCTTGTCGGCATACATGATGACTCGGCCTTCCAGGTTACGGGCGGCACGGCCAATGGTTTGCACCAGGGAGGTTTCGCTGCGCAGGAGGCCTTCCTTGTCGGCATCCAGGATGGTCACCAGCGCCACTTCGGGCAGGTCGAGGCCTTCGCGCAGAAGGTTGATACCCACCAGCACGTCAAACTCGCCCAGGCGCAGGCCGCGAATCAATTCCATGCGCTC
Source organism: Bacillota bacterium (assembly GCA_023415715.1). GTDB lineage: Bacteria > Bacillota > Clostridia > Christensenellales > Aristaeellaceae > JAEWAH01. Next base: position 420 of record JAEZJP010000099.1, on the reverse strand, counting down.
CATGGTTTGTATATCGCTGTGCAGGTAGCGCACTTTGATGCCCAGGTCTTTTAGATATGAGGTCAAACTTTCGGCCATGCGTTTGGTAAGGGTGGTCACCAGTACGCGGTGGCCTTTTTTTGTGACCTCGTGAAGCTCGCCCACCAGGTTATCCACCTGGCCGGTGGCGGGGCGCACAATAATCTCCGGATCGATCAGGCCGGTGGGACGGATGATCTGCTCTACGATCTGCCCAGATCTTTCCAGCTCGTAGGGTGCAGGGGTTGCCGATACATAGATCGTTTGATGTATGCGCGTCTGAAACTCCTCGAACAAAAGCGGACGATTGTCATAGGCTGATGGAAGACGGAATCCATATTCCACCAGCGCATCCTTGCGCATCCTGTCGCCCCGGTACATGGCTCTCACCTGGGGCACGGT
>JAEZJP010000090.1 GCA_023415715.1 Bacillota bacterium | reverse complement strand
CCACTATAATGCTCTTGTTGTAGTTGTTTCATTGCAGTTACATTTTACAACAAAAATCACGCCCCTGCTTTGCTGGGACGTGATTTTTTTCCCTCGCTGCCCTACACTTCTTTTGAGACAGCCCCTTTTCTGATTAATATTTTCCTATTTGCATCCTGCTATGATGGGTGGCCTGTTGCGTTTGTTATGCCGTCTTAGCATTCCTTGATTGAACACTTCACACTTTAGCCTGTTCTTCTACCAGGTTCAGGCTTGGCGACGCCTTTTCAAAGGCAATCTTCCCGTCTTTCACAAACAGCCGCACATCATCGCCCAAGGCCAGACTGCCCGCAATGATCTCCTCGCTCAAAGCATCTTCCACCGTGCGTTGGATCACCCTTCGCAGCGGCCTTGCGCCGTACTGCGGATCGTACCCTTCCTTGGAAAGGAGGGCTACTACTTCATCCTCAAACTTCAGGTGCATGCCCCGCTTGTTCAAACGGTCAGCCACCTGGGAGAGCATCAAATAGGCGATCTTGTCGATGTCACTCTGTTCCAGGGCGTGGAATACGATCAATTCATCCACACGGTTGATGAATTCGGGGCGGAAGATATCTTTAACCTCCTTCATCACCTGCTCCTTCATGGTTTCATAGGAGCGCATGGTATCAATGGTGCTGCCAAAACCCAGCGAGCGGCTGTGACCGATCGCATGCGCCCCGGCGTTGGAGGTCATGACGATAATGGTGTTTTTGAAGTTCACTACACGGCCTGTATTGTCGGTAAGCCGGCCATCCTCCATAATCTGCAACAAAATGTTGAACACATCGGGATGGGCTTTCTCCACCTCGTCCAGGAGTACAACGCTGTATGGCTTGCGGCGTACGGCCTCGGTCAACTGCCCGCCTTCTTCATAGCCCACGTAACCCGGCGGGGAGCCTATAAGGCGGGACACCGTATGCTTTTCCATGTATTCTGACATATCGATGCGGATCAGCGCATCCTCATCGCCAAACATGGCTTCGCCCAGCGCCCGGCAAAGTTCCGTTTTGCCAACACCCGTAGGGCCCAGGAAGATAAAGGAGCCGATGGGACGCTTGGGGTCCTGCAAGCCGGCCCGTGCCCTTCGTATGGCCCGGCTGACGGCCTTGACAGCCTCTTCCTGGCCAATGACACGCTTGTGCAGCACTTCCTCCAGGTGTAAAAGCCGCTGGCTCTCCCCCTCGGTCATCTTCTTTACCGGAATGCCTGTCCAGCTGGATACGATTTGGGCGATCTCTTCCTCGGTAACGATTTCCCGGGAAGCGCTCTACTTCTGTTCCCAGGCGGCGCGCAATCCTTCTATCTCCGCCCTCAGCTTGCGTTCCTGGTCGCGGAGCGCCGCCGCCTTTTCGTAATCCTGCCGGGCAATAGCTTCCTTTTTTTCGTTGATCACGTTATTCAATTGCGCTTCCTGGCTCTTTACGTCCGGCGGCGCGGTATAGGACTGGATACGCACACGGGATGCGGCCTCGTCCATCAGGTCGATGGCCTTATCCGGAAGGAACCTGTCGGAAATATACCGGTCAGAAAGGGATACGGCTGCCTGCAGCGCATCGTCGGTGATGCGTACCTTGTGGTGGGCTTCATACTTGTCGCGAAGCCCACGCAATATTTCAAGCGCTTCCTCGGGGGAAGGTTCCCCCACCGTCACCGGCTGGAAGCGCCGCTCCAGCGCCGCGTCCTTTTCAATATTCTTGCGGTATTCGTCCAGCGTGGTGGCGCCTATGCACTGCACCTCGCCCCTGGCCAGAGCGGGTTTTAAAATATTGGCGGCATCCATGGAGCCTTCGGCCTTGCCCGCGCCCACCAGGGTATGGATTTCGTCAATGAACAAAATGATGTTTCCCGCCTTGCGAACTTCGGCGATGGCGTTTTTCAGCCGCTCTTCGAATTCACCGCGGTACTTGCTTCCGGCGATGAGGCTGCCCATATCCAGCGTCATTACCTTTTTATCCTTCAAGATTTCCGGTATGTTGTCGGAGACGATGCGCTGGGCCAGCCCTTCCACCACGGCGCTTTTGCCAACGCCTGGCTCACCGATGAGCACGGGATTGTTTTTCGTGCGGCGGCTCAAAATCTGCACAATGCGCTCAATCTCCAGGTTCCTGCCGATTACCGGGTCCAGTTCGCCGTTCCTGGCTGCCTGAGTAAGATCACGGCCATACTGCTTGAGCACAGGAGTATCCGGAGAGGAAGCAGCAGCAGGTTTTCCTTCTTTGTCGGCCTCCGTCTCCTCAGATTTGAGCAGGGCAAGAATGCTTTCCCTCAACTTTTCAGCATCCACTTCCATCTCCCGCAGGATGTTATATGCCACGCCTTCCCCTTCCCGCAAAATGGCCAGCCAGAAATGCTCCGCTCCCACAAAGGTATGGTTCAGGCGCCGGGATTCGATCATGCTGACTTCAAGAATTTTTTTGCCACGTGGCGTAAGCTCCAGCGCGCCGCTGACTTCTTCCTCCCCGCGGCCGATGAGGGCGACAACGCGCTCCATTACAGCGTCATAGGTCACATTCCCCAAAAGAGCACGGACGGGTTCTCCGGGCTCCTTCAAAAGGCCGAGCAGCAGATGCTCAGTGCCCACATAATGATGCTTCAGTTCAACAGCGGCCTGCTGTGCATAGGTGAGTGCTTTCTGGGCGCGCTCCGTAAAACGGCCGAATAGTGCCATAATTTTTCCTCCTTAGCTGCCTTGAAGCTTCTTTCTGATGTATCGGCTCCTGGCAATATCCAATTCTCTTCCCTTAAGTGTCTTGTTGGCAATTTTCATAATATGGGCATCCTGTGCTTCGGGCAAAAGCTCATCCGCCGCTTGAAGCGGGATTGGCAAAAGCGTTAACGCACTGCCCAACCGCAGATTGGACCAGTGCTGCATGAATTCCTGAAGATCCATGCGGCGGGCATACTGCAAAGCGCCCAATGAGCGGTATACCTGATCTTCCAAAGCCGTATTATCCCCTGCGGAAGCCCGCTTTTGCAGGTTCCGCTCCATATCGATGATCTGCCGGCCTACGCCGACAACGGCCTCAATAATTTCCCCCTCGGTACGGCCCAGGGTGACCTGATTGCTTACCTGGTAAAGGTTCCCCAGCGCTTCGCTGCCTTCGCCGTAGATACCGCGTATGGTCAAACCCAGCTTGGATACAGATGTGCTTACGTTGCCCATTTGCTTGAACATGGTTAAAAGCGGCAGGTGCAGCATCAGGGAAGCCCGCATACCTGTGCCCGTGTTGGTAGGGCAGGCTGTAAGGTAACCTAATTGTCCGTCAAAGGCAAAAGCAATGTGGCGCTGGAGGGCATCCTCCACCTCATAGGCAAGCTCAGCTGCCTTTTGAAGCTGCTGTCCAGGCTGCAATGATTGCAGGCGCAAATGATCTTCCTCGTTTATCATCAGGCATATGGACTGATCATCACGAATCAGCACCGCGCCTGTTTGGCTGTTCTGCATCAGGTCGCGGCTGATCAGATGGCTTTCCACCAGTGACATCCGTTCCCGGCTGCTTAAGTCCGCCATTTTGTAGAGCGCATAAACGCTGGTGTCTTTAGGTTCCGCGGCCAGTGCATTTACGGCTCTGTCCATACATATTTGAGCAATGGCATCACTTTGCACGGTGGAAAAGGGCAGGTCCTCATAGTTGCGTGCCAGTCGCACGCGGGAGGATACTACAATGTCCAACTCATGATCCATCATGACTTGCATTCCTCCCCCGCGGTTAAGGTCAGTTGGCGTAGCTGGTCCCGAAGAATGGCCGCCTCTTCAAAATTCTCCGCAGCTACGGCCTGATCCATGCGGCTGCGAAGGGATGCAACCATTTTCTTTTTCTCCTGCGCCTGCGCATTGAGGATAGGCATCCGCCCGGCATGCTGGGAACGGCCGTGGATTCGCAGCAGCAGTGGTTTCAACTGTTCCCTGAAATCCTCGTAACAGTGAGCGCAGCCCAGCTTGCCGGTTTTTTGAAATTCCTCATAAGTCAGGTGGCACCTGGAGCAGGTAAGCTGGGGAGTCTTTTCCTCCTTGCTGATGGATGACATCAACGATGAAAGAAAGCTTTGTATGTCTCCCTGCTGGATACTGTTTTGTATCTTGCTGACGCAGCCCTTGCATAGATGCCTGGTAGCAGTCTCACCATTTACCAGTACGGTGATCACAACCGATGCCGGGTTTTGGCCGCATTCTTCACATAACATAATTGTCTCCTTTGGGCTTAAGCCTATTGTCACTGAGAATCCGCCGAATTGCGGTGCTGCTGGGCCACGGTGAGTAGTATGCTTCGCAGGATCCGGGCCCTTGCCGCATCCTTCAAGGCGTTGGGGAGCGGCAGGGACAGCGCACGCTGGGAGATGGCTGCCGCCATCAATTGTGCTCCTTCACGGGATACAAGCTCCCGCTCCCGAAGCTGCCCGATCAGATGCATGGCCTCCGTTTCGCCGATGGCTTCCCCGATGCGCTCATGGATGAGGTAAAGAAGATGCTCGCCTGAGCTTTGCTCCATGCGCACGATGCGGATATAGCCGCCTCCTCCTCTTCTGCTCTCTATAATATATCCATGGTCGGGTGTAAAACGTGTGGCCAGCACGTAATTGATCTGGGACGGCGCACAATTGAAATATTCTGCCAGTTCATTACGCTTCAATTCAACCTCCGGCTCATCCTGCTGGAGCATGGCTTTTATGAACTGTTCTATGGTATCACTCAATCTCATAGGTCATTCCTCATTTCACGGCCGCAAATATCTGACTATCTTTGACCAATTCAATTTTACCATGGAAGCGAGGAAAAATCAATGACCCGGCTCCAAAAAAAACTTCTGGCGGGAGTCAGGACGCTCTGATTGGACATAATCCGACTGAATTGGAATAATTCATCATGTAAAAATGAACGAAAAGAATATACAAAAACGTTATATGCGTGGTAATATAAGGCTACAAAGGATTCATTTGGAGGTGTACAACATGTTATCAAGATTTGGCAAATTCATTACGGCAGGAATAGCGGTCTGTTTGGCTTTGGTACTATGTTTATCAATCATGCCGGCCGCCATGGCTGCAGGGACAGGAGACGATGTATCCGCCTCAGGGTGCAACTATCCCACTTCGCTCGTAGAAGGGAAATCCTTTGCACTGAAGGGCATCGTTTCATCGCAAAGCAGTAAAATCGTCCGGCTGGAAGCAGGTGTCTACAACGGCCAGGGAAAAATGCTCACGGGACGTTCCTGGAACCCCAACGCCAAGAGCATCGATTTTCGCTGGTATGTGAACCCCTATGTGGAATTTGGCAAGCTGACGGCCGGCACCTACACCTACAAAATCACGGCCACCAACGGATCGGTGAAAAAAACGCTGATCAGTCAGTCCTTCAAGGTGACGCCGCGCGCCAAAACGCCGGACAAGCTGTCCGTCTCGGGCTGCAATGCCCCTTCATCACTTACAAAAGGAAAAGGCTTTGCACTGCGGGGCACGGTTTTATCGCAAACCTCAAAGATCACGAACCTTACGGCGGGTATATATGATGAGAACGGGAACATGATCACAGGCCGCTCTTATAATCCCAAGGCCAAAAGCGTGGATATCAGGTGGAAAGTAAACCCATATGTCAAGTTCGGCACGCTGGACGTGGGCACATACACCTATAAAATCATTGCAACCAACGGCGAAGGGAAGAAAACGCTGTTCAGCAAGGATTTCGAAGTCAAGGCTCCCGATCCCGTATACGACAAGTTGTCAGCCTCCAATTTGAACCATCCAACTTCGATTGCCAAAGGCAAGGGGTTTCCCCTTCGCGGCGTAGTCACATCCCAGTCTTCCAAAATATCCAATTTGACTGCGGGCGTATTTGACGGAAACGGCAAAATGCTTACCGGCCGCTCTTTTAACCCCAAAGCCAAGAGTGTGGACCTTCGCTGGTACGTAAATTCCTATGTCAAGTTCAGTGATCTTGCGGAGGGTACTTACACATACAAAGTCATTGCCAAAAATGCCGCAGGGCAAAAAACCCTTTTGAGCGAATCGTTTGCGGTAACACCAGCCGCCCCTGTATCCGACAAGCTGTCATCTTCCGGCTTGAGCGCTCCTAAGCTTCTAATCAAAGGCCGCGGCTTTTCAGTAAAGGGTGTTGTATCCTCCCAAACCTCCAAAATCAAACAGCTTACGGCGGGCGTGTTTGACGAAAACGATAAAATGTTAACCGGCCGCTCCTGGAATCCAAAGGCAAAATCGGTGGACTTCCGCTGGTATGTAAACGAGTACGTGAAATTCGGCACATTGAAATTAGGTACCTATACTTACAAGGTTGTTGCCACGAATGACGCGGGAACCAGCACATTGCTGGAAGCCATCTTTGAGGTAGTTGAGTAATCTTGATTCATAAGCAAAAGGCCCCCGGCATAGCTGAGGGCCTTTTGCTTTTGTATAAGTTTCTGCTGTAATCAGCCGTTTGACGCTTCCGACGCCGCTTTGCCGATCAGCCCGCCGGTAGTGATATCCTTGAGAATTTTGGGGATATCCACACCCACGGCTTCCTTGATGGATTCGAAGTTTTGGAGCATGGCGCCGGATACATCCTTGGACATCTGTGTGGCGCCGCCTTCGCCAAAGAGAATGATCTTTTCCGTTTTGCTTAAAGGCTCGCTGACGGCCTTTGCAATCTCCGGCAGGCGGGTGACGATCATCTCCAGCATGGCTGCCTGGCCATACTGCTTCATGGCTTCGGCTTTCTTGAGGATTGCTTCCGCTTCGGCCTCGCCCTTCAAACGAATGGCTTCCGCCTCGGTCTTTGCCAATACCAACGCTGCGTCGGCTTCCTTTAGAGCCTTGAAATAGTCCGCTTCAGCGCGTTCCCTGATCTCCACATTCAAACGCTCGTGCTCAATTTGAACCTGCTGTGCCTGCAATTGCGTTTGCTTTTCCAAGCGTATAAGTTCTGCGGCAGCCTTTTCTGTTTCCAGCTCTTTGCGGGCAACTTCCTGCTGCACATTGTATGCAAGGTCGGCCATGGCCTTCGCCTTGTCCTGCTCGGCCCGGAAGGACGCCCTTTTCAATTCCAGCAGCTTTTCCTGCTCGGCCATGTTGGCGTCAGATTCCGCTTTGGCCCGGTAGCCTTCCTGCTGGGCGGTGGACTGGCGGATGAGGGTATCGCGCTCGGCTTCCGCCTTGGCGATGTCGGCGTCGCGTTTTTTCTCGGAAATGTTCTTGACTGCCAGCGTATCCAGAACGCCGTCGTTGTCGGAGAAGTTCTGGATCGTGAGGTTGACGATCTCAAGGCCCATGTTCTTCATATCCGTCGTGGCGGCCCGCTGCGTTTCCTGGGCGAACTTGTCGCGGTTTTGCACCAGGTCGGCAATGGTCATGCGGCCGATGATTTCGCGCATATTGCCTTCCAAAACCTGCATGGCAACTGCGGCGATGTCGCTTTGCGGCCAGCCAAGGAACTGCTCTGCGGCGGTGGCCACAGAAACGGCGTCGGATCCGATCTTGATATTGGCCACGCCGTCCACCATCATGCCGATGTACTCCTGGGAGGGTACGGGCTGGGTGGTTTTGATATCAACCTGCATGATGCCAAGATTTAACCTATCCACCCGCTCGAAGAAAGGA
>JAEZJP010000052.1 GCA_023415715.1 Bacillota bacterium | reverse complement strand
TTTACACCGCTTAGCACCTGGTGGGGCGATACGCTTACAAATCTTGGCTGGAATGAATACATTGTGCTTGGCGGCACAATGGTAATCAATTTTGTCACTGAGTTTTTGTTCCAGTGCTTTGTTGTTTTCCGCAACACCATCAACACAAATGAGATTGCCCGGCGTCAGGCTGAAAAGGAGCAGGGCGGAGCGGAACGGTGATACCACTCTACCATCGGATTATGTTTTATTCTTCTGATCTCTCCATAATCTTAATAATCAGTGAATCCAATAATGAAAAATCATTTCCAAAAGATAATATGCTGGCTTCAAGCATCTCTTCTGTTGTAATCGAATCATAGTTCAGGTGATATCCCCTTGCGTTGCTAAGCATGCTAATAAATAGCCGTTGGCAACGGCCATTACCTTCCCTGAAAGGATGTATGGCGTTTATTCCTGCAAGATAATAGGATAGTCGCTTTGCAAGTATTTCACTTGATTTACATCCTGTCAGATTCTTCTCTGATTTGAGTTGTGAAAACAAGACATCAAGATTTTCATCTATGAATTGATGCATGCAAAACGGTGTTCCTTTAAAGATGTTCACCGTACGCGTTTTACCTGCCCAAGAATAGATATCGCCAAATAAAAAGCGGTGAATCCGCTTCAGGTGAGTTGCGTCAAACTTTCCCTGAATAGGATTCAACAACGCTTGGGCTATACGCATTGAAGTAATCTCGCGTTCTGCTTCACGAAATGATTCGGCATCGAGTATTTTCAGTTTGTTCTTTAATATGGAACTGCCTGGATAACAGTAAACGGGATCGCTTTCGAATTCGTACTGATAATCCATCACTTTGCCCTGCCCCTATGCACAGCCTTACGGGTATGTTTTACTATCAGGGCATTTATACTTTGATCAAAGGATTGTTTACCGTTTAAACAAGCCATTACCCTCTGCTTATCGCTTTCCTGAAGCGGCATACCTTCCATACGCATAGTTGCACAGACATTTGCGTAAATACGCTGCGTTTTGGTCATGCCGCACCTCCAAACAATCTTTATAATCTATTATATCACAACCATACTGCATTTAAAATCCTTTGCCTTTGTATTACCGATAGTTTGTACAATTGCTTTGCCGGAGGATATCTGAACGGTTAGAATAATCAAGGTTTCACACCGGCCGCCTTGCTTCATCTTCCGCCTTCCTACCGGCTAAAAATGTAACTCGACCCAAGGTCACTGTCGTTACCGACAGCAGCATGATCCACCCCCAGGCGGGAGAGAACAGCAAAAGCGATGCAAGGCAGGCCATCAAAACCACGATCACGGTCCGAAGGAATGCTCCTTTCATGCTCTTGAACGCGCCCATTAATCCCAGCAGTGCATTGCTGATAAAAAAGGTGTTGGCGATGCCCACTACAAAGGTCAGGGATACGACATTCGCTTCAATCAGTACGATCATCACGCAGTGAACCAATGTGAGGGATAGGATGGCTTTCACCGGGGCGCGTCCGCCCGGCTTTTGAGAAAAGAAGGCCGGCAGCCTGCCATTTTCGGCCCGCGCGGCCATCTGTCTTGTGACCGCGCCCAATACCATCAGGATGGTACAATAGCATAGCGCCAGTGCCACGGCCCCCAGCAAAAAGGGCGCGATACCGCCGAACAGGGGCGTCATGATGGCATTCAGGCTGACAGTTTCCCTGCCAAATATAAGTGGGCTGCTTTGCAGCGCGTAGGTAACCACAAAGTAAACAAGCATCACAACGGTAACGCTGGCTTTCATGGCCCGCATCAGCGTACGCTTTGGATTTTTCACATCCTCCACATAGTTGCCGATCACTTCCCAGCCGATAATGGCCCAGAACAGAATCAGCAGCGTGGAGCCCATGGTTTTCATATCTGGTAGGCCCGCAGGCAGCGCCGATACGCCATTCATGATCAGGCTGTACACGCCGCCCAGCGTCAGGATGAAGGCAGTAAGTGAGGAAAGCACAAGCGTGACATTGCCCATGACCCGTATGCCGGACAGCAGGACCAGCACCTCCACCGCCATAAAGAGAAGAGCAACTACCAGAGGAGGCAGCGTACCTGTGGGCAGCATGCCCTGCACATACCCCGCGGCCGTTTGGATCACCGCCACAGGGCCAAAGCAGACGGCGGCGATTAGAAAGTTGGATGACAACTCCCTGTACCGTGCTCCCAAGGCTTCCCCGATCATCAGGCTCACGCCTTCGTTGGTGGCTGCCATCATGCTCATTCTAGTAAACACATAGGCAAACCCCAAACCCAGCAGCATAACCATGATCCAGGCGTATATGGCGTGATTCCCCAAGGCTTCATAGGCCATGGAGGGCAGCACCACGATCCCGGAACCAAGAACCGGCCCAACCATCAGCCCGCTTAAGGAAAATGCGTTCAGCTTCTTTTTCATGCAAAAATCCTCCCGCCGACATTATATGGAAGAGGAGGACATTTGTAAAATTGAAAGTTGTAATAGGGGATATCAATAAAATCGATCATATGGTATAATGCTGGAAACGGGTTTGCGGAGGCTATATGGACATCAGGAATTTCAAAACCTTTAAAAAGATCGTGGAAACGGGCAGCTTTTCAAAAGCGGCGGAACAATTGGGCTATGCCCAGTCCACAGTCACCTTCCATATTCAATCCATCGAAAGCTATTACCGAAGGCCGCTGTTCAACCGTGTGGGCAACACGGTGGAACTTACAGAATTCGGCCAAAACATTGTAAGCCAGGTGGATGCGCTGCTTGATGCCTACGAGGCCGTGGAAGGGGCATCGGTGCTTGACATGGCGCCCCAGGGCAGCATCCGGATCGGCACGCCGGAGTCGCTGCTTTTGTACCGCCTGTATGATATCATCCGCGAGTATAAGCAAACATACCCCCAGGTGGAAATCGTGATCAGCATCGACCTGTGCCCTGCCCTCCGTGACAAGGTGCTAAAGGGCGAACTGGACCTTGGCATTCTGTTACAGCCTGAGTACCAATACAACCAGCTTAATACAACGCTGTTGAAGAAGGAAGAAATGTGCTTCGTCGCGCCAAAGGACTATACGGGGGATGATTTTCTGCCCCGCGGCTCCCAAATGGTTTTGTACACCGAAAAGGAATGCACCTACCGGGAGGTGTTTCAAAACTACCTCCAGGGGCAAAAGTATTATCCCACCAATGTGCTGGAGACCGGCAGCGTGGAGGTGATCAAAAAGTACATTCAATACGGCATGGGTATATCCTATCTGCCTTTATATGCCGTACAGGAAGACGCACGCCAGGGAAAGCTGCGCATCAAGCAGCATGATTCGCCTGTGGAATTTTATACCCAGGTGGTCTGCCATAAGAATAAATGGCTTAGCCCCGCCGTTCAGGCGTTTGTGAAAATGTGCGAGGAGCGCGCCAAGGGATGGTGAGAAGTTTTCGGTATTTGGCGGAGAGGGGGCTTTTTTGTAATAATCCCCCTCTCCGCACCTCTCCCTGAAAAATTTCGTTGGGAGTTTACATTGATATATTTGCAAGTTGCATACTTGATTTCTCTATTTGCATGAGGTATGATCTACAAAATTTGTATTTTGAACGGAGGGTGTAAATCATGGACGAAAAAAGCAGGCTGCACATTTTATGGACAAACGCGGATATGGATACGTCATTGAGAATGGTCATGATGTATGCTACAAACAGCATGCTTGAGCATTGGTGGGATGAAGTCACAGTCGTCATCTGGGGCGCAACGGCGCGGCTTGTAGCGGAAAACGCACAGATACAGGAATCCATCAGGGTGGCCATGAACGTCGGTGTGAAATTCTCCGCCTGCATTGCCTGTGCCCGTCAATTGGGCGTTGTAGAGAAGCTTGAGCAGCTCGGTATCGAGGTCAAAGGGTGGGGGAGGCCGCTGACCGATCTTCTTCAAAGCAATGAAAAGCTGCTCACCATATAAATGCATGAAAGAAGCAGTATAAAGCAATGAGCCTGAGTATTAAGACGTTGTCTCGCTCAAATTGGCAGCGGGTTGTAAAAAGAAAATACGCCCATATGGCGGTATCGGATGAAAGCTTTACCGGGCATGCGTCGCTGATCCATATAGAGGAAATCACTGCACCATTGGTCAAGACTTACGATGGTGTCCCGTTGACCATTGTGGACCGGGGATACTTTTGGATGCAGCTTGCGCCTTACGGCAAAAAGCATTGGCTGACGGTGATGATGGATGCGGCAGGCAATATCATTTCATTTTACTTTGATATTACTGACAACAATGTGCTTTGCCTGGATGGTGATTCCTACTTTTATGATTTATATCTGGATGTGGTTCTTCTCCCCAACGGAAATATCTATTTGCTGGATGAGGATGAACTGCTGGAGGCATTACAGCAGGGCGTGATCAATCAGAAGCAGTTTGACAATGCATATGATACGGCCCGCATGCTGTTAAAATGCCTGCCAAATCGTGCGCAGGAGCTTAAGGCATATTGCCTGCACGTTTTTGCCGAACTTAAGAAAAAGCTTTTGGATCCCGATTGACATACTCCCGGAAGGAGAAGCGGATGCCGTTGTATTCTTTCATATCCGACTCTGCAATCAGTGCCCAGTTTGCGGCGTTTTCGATATCCGGGAAGAATCTGTCCGCAGGTTTGGCATGATGTATTTTGGTGACGTATGCCTTGGTACAATAATCCATCAACTGGGCGTATACAGACTCTCCGCCAATCACAAAAACATCTTCGCCATCATATGGGGCAATCGCCTGCCAAAGATCATTCAGGGAATGGCAGACGATGCAGTTGTCCGCCGCCAATTCTGCGTTCCTGGTCAAAACAATGTTCGTTCTTCCTGCAAGGGGGCTGGCGCCTGGCAGGGACTTAAGCGTGCTGCGGCCCATCACAACAACCTTGCCATATGTCATTTGTTTAAAGTACCGCAGGTCTTCCGGTATATGGTACAGCATATTTCCGTTTATGCCGATACCGCAATGGCTGTCAACAGCAGCGATCATATTCATGCCCATTACTCCTTTATAAGGACTGCGAAGATTTATTTTCCTCCTTTCCGCCAGCTGTGCCTTCTCTGCGCAGCCAATTTGTGACCGCAGGGTACAACCGTTTCACAATCCCCTCATAGAAGGCGAAAATAAACAGGTATGACAACAGCACCGTCAGCAGATACTTGACATAGCCGTTAAGCCCTGTCCTTATGAAAAGATATGTCAGCGCGCTTACGGGAAGGTAATGCCAGATGTAATAGGCAAACGACGCCCTGCTCAAATACTGTATGAGCCGGGTTTTTTTGTTCCAATGCTTTTTCGCAAAACCTGACAGGAATATGATGGCGGCGCATTCATACAGGCCTTTCGTAAATGCCCAAGATGCGCTTAGCCAAATGGAATTGGCTTGAAGAACAGCCCAAAGGTAATACATAAAAATCAGCATGCACGCGCAAAGAAGGGCTATTATGCCTGATGTTTTTTGCCATTTGAATGTCTTGGCTTGTATATCAGGAGAGGATGCAAAAACAAAGCCGAACAGGAAAAAGCCGGCATAGACAATATCGTTTGCCCAATCCCCCCAAATGATATACGGCCCGTCAACAAATGGCCGCAGCCCTGTTTCCGCAATCACAATAAACGTAAGGGGAAGAAGCAGATTGTTCCCCCGGAGCAGGAAGGATGCCACTTTATTGTAACGCGCTTCGCCTTTTTGCCACCTTACAAACAAAGGCGCGAATGCCCATGAGAAAACAAACAGGTACAACAGGAACCACAGATGGGCGTAGCCAAGGTAATGAAATGTTTCGGTGAAGTAAAACTTTGGCAAAAAGGCAAGGAAACTGCCCGAATACCCTTCATACAGCGCCTTAAAATAAGCCTGCGCAGGGCAGATAAACAAAAAACCCAGCAATAGGGGAATGAGCAGTTTGTTTCTCCGCTCGCTTACAAATTCTGTTTTGCTTCTGTGTTTCAACGCATGGTACGCGCTGATGCCGGAAACAAAGAACAAAAGCGTCATGAAGAAATTGTCCAGCGGCGCAGTCAGAAAAAGGAACGGAAATACGCCAAGTCCCTTTAGAGGGTTTATGATGTAAACATCCCCCAGGCCTGTGTATGTAAGCGCGCTATGGTAAGGGATAAGCGACAGGACAGTTAGCACCCGCAGCCAATCCGCAAAGTACAGCCGCTCCTTTTCCGAAGTTTCGCTTTTCAGTTCATTCATCGGTCCGCCCCCCTTATATATGCCCTTCAGGATACCGTATACCACAAAAACATCTTCCTGTAAAGATACGGCATCAAAGGCTCCAGGGGGATTTATGAAGCGGCCATTCTTCCTTAATGGCATTTATCACACGGTGTCAATTTGCGTTTTTCGGCCTGTGACAACTTGATTTGCTTGGGGTCTTTTATATCGCTGCAATCCTTGGTGCTGTGATATACCTTCCCTTTGTTCTCGACCCACACAAACACGTCCGGGTCTTGATTGGCCGTGCCGCCGTATAAAAGGGCAAGCGTCTTTTCGCCGGCGATCCCGTCATTATCAAGGCCGTTCTCCTTCTGGAAGGATTTTACGGCAAGCAGCGTGACATCGCCGAAAGCGCCGTCATCACCGCCCAAAGGGATATACCCCAGTTCAATCAATTTGCTTTGCAGTTTATTGACAGCCTCGCCCTTTGAACCGTATTTCAGTACGGAAATGCTTTGCTCCGGTGCAGGTGTAGGCGTAGAGGATGGAACCGATGTTTTGATGACGGCGGGGGCAGGGCTTAAAGACGGCGTAGGCGCATTCAGCGCGGCAGCATTTTGAATTAAATTGTTTGTCGGCTTGCTGGTGTTTGCCATGGCAGCAACAACAGGAGGGCTGCCCGATGGCGCTATATTCACCGGGTCGCCGCGATTGAAAGCAACGTAGCAAAGGCAGATGGCGGCAAAGGCCAGCAGGATCCACGGCCAAATCCTCCTTCTTCTTGGCGCCTCGCTGTTCCTCATCACGTACGTACCAGTTGTGGGGTTGAATTCGGCATCCGGCTGGTGCCTTAATATCCTTTCATCATCGTCTGCTTCATAATAGCTTTTGGTTTGATAGCCATCATGCAAATCCGGAATGTTGAATGTGCTTTTTTCCTCGCTTTGACCAAGCCCCAAACGCGCGCGGATGGCGGTCCATTGCATGGCGATGCCGCTTTTGCCCAAATCGGATTTTTCGCCGCCTGATCTTGCGGATTTTTGATAACGGTCTCCCATACTGCTTCTCCACTTATATATCATCGTCGGCATGAAAGGGGAGTGAGGACACGCTGTTTATTATTCATTATAATTCATACGATGATACATTGCAAACAAACTTTAGGAGAATAGTAATAATTTGCATTTGTAAAATGCTGGTTTTGAAGTTTATGACGTTTCTTTTACTCCTCCAGTCGCTGCAGCGATAGGAGTAAATGCTGTTATCCAAAAATACAAAGGCGGCAGCCATCTTCCGGCTGCCGCCTTTATAAATAGGCAAAGAATACAAGCAGCGTTCCTGCTTTGCCTTTTTTCGGTCAAAACCTTACCGGTACCTTTGCCTTGTAAGCTTCATATGCCGCGCCGTACCTTGCCTTCAGGTATTCATTTTCCGTTTTTGAAAACAGCTTCACCACCACCGCGGCCACGGGGACTATGGTGAGGATCAGGTAGGAGTTTGTGATGAGGGCGATTCCGGGCAGCGTCATAAATACCTGGAAAAAGTACATGGGGTGAAGGAAGACCCCATACAGTCCATTGGTGGCCAGCTTATCCGCCTTATAGGCCTTCAGCATCTGTAGCGAGGCCAGAAGGTTGATGGAAAAGCCCACAAACGCAAGCGCAATGCCCACCGCGAGCAGAATGCCGTAGCTGTCTTGGGCGATGGTAAACAGGGGGCGCGTGAGGTAACTGATGACGCCCGTCACGGCAAGGTACACGCCGACGACTATGCCTGCCTTGGGGCCAATGCCCATCGGCGACATTTTTTTGCTCATATCTTGATTCTCCTTCAAAATAATCGTACCTTATTTGCCCCCGGCCTGTTTTATAGCATTCTCCACTGCCTTCAAATGGGCATTGGAATTGAGGGTCGCGCCGCTGATGACATCCACATGAAGCGACTGGCTGTTGATCACCCTCGCGGACAGTTCGTCGATGGTCAGGCCGCCCCTGAGTTCCACAGGCTTGCCATCCTTTAAGACGCTTCCCTCCAGCACCTTGATGTCCGACACCTTTCCATCCGATACGGTGACCTGCACCTTTTCATTGCGGAACGAATCCTTGGCGCCCTTGTATTCGCCGGTGTAAGTGCCTTGCTTCAAGCCTTGGAAGGCTGTGGACGGGAAGGTCATCTCCTTCAGTTCCCGCCGCCCCGGCTCTGTAGCAAGTATCATGGTGCCCATGGCAGCCACCAGCACACCCAATACAATCAAAATCCACATTTTTGCTTTCCCCTTTCTTTTCATGACCTATATCCCTTTCCTTATGGTTTTATATCCGCCCGGATACCGCGGGCGGGTTCAAAGCGATCCTTCAGGCCTTTTGTTACGTGTACGTCAAGGTTTTGATCCACCAGAACGGCCTGGGCAGTCGGGATTTTTTCAAGGAGCTTCAGCCCCTTATCCATGCCGGATACGAAGACGGCGGTGGACAGAGCATCGGCCAGCATGGCGGTTTCATGGACCACTGTTACGCTTACAAGCCCCGAATCCGCCGGATACCCTGTCAGGGGATCCAGTAGATGATGGCGGCGCACGCCTTGCTGATCTATAAAGTACCGTTCATAATCGCCTGAGGTGACCACCGATTGACCTGACACGCTGACAGCCCCGATCAATTGATCCTCCTGCCTGGGATGGCGTATGCCCACCTGCCATGGGGAGCCGTCCGGCTTTGAACCCAGGGTGGATACATTTCCGCCGATGTTGGTAAACGCAGACGTGATACCGCGGCCTCGAAATACTTCCATGGCTCTGTCGCTGGCGTAACCCTTGCCCACCCCGCCCAGGTCGATCATCTGGCCGGGCAACCTAAGCTTTGCGGTCATGCTGGTTGTGTCAAGCTGAAGGTTAGAAAATCCCACCAGTGAAATGGCCTTCAGGATTTCCGTTTCATCTGGAACGATGTTTGAATGCTTGTAATCCCACAGCTTGATAAGCGGGCCAACGGTGATGTCGAAGGCACCTTCGCTGAGCTTAGAGATTTCCTGTGCCTTTGACAACAGAGCATATGTTTCACGGCTTAGCTTTATCCGCCCAAGCCCGGCCGAGCGGTTGATCCTGGAGATCTCGCTTTTCGGGTCAAAACGGCTTAATAACCGTTCCAGCCTTCTTACTTCCCTTTGTACGGCACGAAGGGCCCAAAGCGGGTGCCGGCCGTACGCCTTGTGCATCAAAAGCGTGCCCATGCCTTCATGCGCGGCCTGCGCCCACGATCCGTGATCCATGGCCAATTCCATTTCTCAGGCGGGAGCTTTACCGCCGCCCCCCGCGCCGCGGCAATCGGTCAAACCCTTTAACACAAAATCTGTCAGGCGATCCTGCAGTTCAGGAAAATACTTCAGCCCGATATCTTCCTTATAAAAGCCGATCTTGATGATGGCTCCGAAGATGGCCATAATCATCTCGCTGCCTATATCGCTGCGCATTTTTCCTTCGTCCTGCCATTTCTTAACCAGCACGGAAAAGGTGTGATACATGAAATCCACAGTATCCAGCCCGTTTTCCTCCCGGTAGAGCTTTTCGATCTTGCCGGAAACATCCCGGTTGTACCACTGGCATAAAATGGGGTTGGCAAGCATCCCTTCCATGTTCGCAGCCAGCAGGTCTTTGATCAGCACCATAGGCTCCCGGTTTAGGTCGATGGATTCCAGCAAGCCTTTGGACAGCTGCCTGTTTTCCTCCATAAAAATTTCCATAAAAAGCTTATCCTTGGAGGGGTAGTAATTGTAGAACGTTCCAACACCGACGCCGGACGCCTTGGTGATGTCGGCCACATTCGTATCCTTGAACCCCTTTTGACTGAAAAGCTCCTTGGCGCATTTGAATAGTTCCGCTCTTTTATCCTCCACGATATACCTCCCCGGGATGAATTCTGGAATCTGATGAATGAACAATTTTTTGTTCATTCGGATTTTAGCGCATGGATCGTTCTTTGTCAAGCGATTTTTTTAACAATCTCAAAAAAATTATTCCTGGAAAAACAAAAGAGCCGGTGTTCCATTGAAACACTGGCCATGGCGGCTGATCCACCATACTTTTACCCTGAAACTGATGCTATTCAAGGTTTTTCAGGATCTCATGATATCGATTGGTTGCCAGTTCACTTGGCTTTCCCCTTTCGCAAAAGGAGAGCCCGGCCAATTTTTTGTTTACGCGCTCCACAATCACATTGCCGTCCGACAGTTTGGATTCCAAAGTCTTGAGCGCGTCAAGAAACCGCGCATCTTTCCTTGCGCTGCGATAGAAGGAAAGGATATATACATAAGCAAAAAGATTATAGGTGGCAAAGGGGTATTCGGTCTGCATAAACAAAGTGCCTATCCCATAATGACAGGGGCCAAGGGGCAGGCGCGTTGTCCAATGGTTCAGCAAAAATGCAGCGGCATTGTCAAGGGCAGGCTCTTTGTGAAGATATTCTGTGAAGCGGAACGCATTCAGGGCGGTCAGTGTGGGACCGGGATTGGAAAACGCTGTTTCCGGGCCTCTTCCGAAACTGAACTTGTTGCAACGCCAGCCTCCGTCGCTGTGCTGTATTGCAAAGAGGTGTTCAAAGGTCTTTTGAAGCCTTGCGTCAGATGCGTATCCCAAATGGCAAAGAACATTCGCTGCGCCAATGGTATGGCAGGGATATATTCCGCCATCCGGGGACAGCTTAAACCGTCCGTCATCCCGCCATGTGCTGAAAATCAGGCTGGCTATGTCCCTTAAAAGGGGTTCGGAAGGTTCCATACCCAGCTCCTGAAGTAGAAGCGCTGCTTCAAGCGTAGAAAACGGGCCTCCTTTATGAAGCCGCTTGTCAGGGGTGGCCCAATAATCGGCGCCGTTGTCATGGCGTGTTGCAAGAATTGCCTCAACATCCGGTTGATACTGTTTTTCAATAGCCATGCCGAACCCCCCCAACGGTTTATTCATTCGTATATCGGAAAGATCAGATTGCGGCGGCGCATAAGCGCCGCCGCCACACTTTTAAGACAACTTTCGATTTACAAAGCATCGTCATGAAGGATATGTGCTTTTTGCGCTATCAGCCGCTTCCTTTATTCCAGTCCGCCCTCTCCGGCGCCGGTTCTGCTGGGGTGGGAAGTTGCCGGGGGAACTTCATCCGGGATCTCCGCGATGCCGTCCATTATGGTGGGGGGCAGAGGCTCGTCATTGCTTTTCGCCTGCTTGCGGTGCTTGAGGGGTGCTTTTTTGTCAGCCTTGTCCTGCAGTTTTTGCATGTCGGAGAGCGTTTCCAGCGCATGCTCCGGTTCGTATTTCTTCATATGCCTGGGAGGTCTGGAAGGGGCGGAAGTATAGTCGGCCTCGGCCGTAACCTTTGCTTCCTGATCTTTGTTCGTTTTCTTGCCGGCTTTTTGCGCATTTACTTTTTGCGCGTAGGCATCTTTTTCCGCCTTGTCCTTCAATCTGGTGTTTTCCGTTTGCTTGTGCTTTTTCTCGGCCTTCGCCTGTTCCTTGGCCTCCACGGATTCCGCCTGTGCGCTGGCTGCAGCATCAGCCAGTTCCTTGGCTGCCTGTTCCTTTTCCGCCTCGATCTTTTGCGCCGCTTTTTCTGCTTTTTCCCGTTCCTTATGCTCCTGCTCTGCCCTTAACGCCATTTCTGCCTCTGCCTTTTGGAAGTCGGCCATCAGGCCGTTGTACAAGCCTATGTAATCCTTGGCGGAGTGGGTCCAACTGAAGTCGCCTTCCATTCCGCGCTTCATCAGTATGCGCCAGACAGGTTTGTCTTCCCTGTAATACTTCACGGCGCGGCGGATGGTGTTCAGCATGTCGTGGGCATTGTAGTTAAAGAATGTGAAGCCGTTGCCCTCGCTTGTGTACTCGTTGTAGGCGAGCACCGTATCCCGGAGTCCTCCGGTTTCGCGCACGATGGGAACTGTGCCGTAACGCATGGCGATCATCTGGCTGAGCCCGCATGGCTCAAACTGGGAGGGCATCAAAAACATGTCCGCACCGGCATAGATACGGTGGGCCAGACCGTGATCCATGGCGAAGCGCGCGGCCACCCGGCCTGGATACTGCTGCTCCGCCCAGGAGAACAGGTCCATATACCGCGAGTCGCCCATGCCAAGAACAACAAGCTGTAAGTCTTCCTGCATGATGTCGGAGATCACATAGTCGATCAGGTCCAGACCCTTTTGATTGCTCAGGCGGCCCACCATGCCGAAGACAGGCACATCGGGCCGTACATCAAGACCAAGCTGCTCCTGAAGATCACGCTTGCATGCGATTTTACCGTTCAGGTCATCCACTGTGTAAGGCGCGCTGATGAAGGGATCGTGGCAGGGGTCGTACTCTTTCACGTCGATGCCGTTCAGCACCCCGTAAAGCACATCCTTGCGGGCGCGAAGCAGCCCATCCAGGCGTTCGCCAAAGTAGGCTGTTTGTATTTCCTGCGCATAACTGTAGCTCACCGTGGTGATGCGGTCAGCGTACACCAGCGCGGCCTTCAAAAAGTTGGCTGCACCGTAAAATTCCAGTTTGTCTGTGGTCCACAGGCTGTCGCCAAGACCCAAAACATCCTGCACATCCTTGACATTGAAGACGCCCTGGTACTGCAGGTTATGGATGGTGAACACCGTGCGGATGGGGTGGTACGCAGGCAGATGGTCGTACTGAATGCGCAGCAGCGCCGGGATCATGCCCGACTGCCAATCATGGGCGTGGATCACTTCCGGCCAGAAGTTAATAAGCGGCAGCGCGTTCAGCACTGCGCGGTTAAAGAAGCCGAAGCGCTCGTATTCGTCGCCGCCCAGGCCATACACGTAAGGGCGGTCGAAGTAATATTTGTTGTCTACAAAATAGTAGGTGACGCCGCCCTGGGTAAGAGCTTCGATGCCGCAGTACTGGCGCCGCCAACCCAATAGCACCTCAAAGTTCACCACATGGGTCATCTGGTCTTTAAATTCTTTGGGAATCGATGTGTACAGGGGCAGCATGACCCGCACGTCATGGCCGGCTTTTGCGAGCACGGGCGCCAGCGCGCCTACCACGTCGGCCAAGCCGCCGGTTTTGCAAAAGGGGACACATTCGCTGGCGGTGAAGAGAATTTTCATAATATGGGAACCTCCTTTATCACGGCACACCGTGACTTTTCCCCAAAGAGGGAGGAAGTATGTCCCCCCCGGATCAAATTACAACCTTCTTGGCGATTACAATCGGATAAGCAGCCGGGCCGATCAGCCTCGCGTTGCGCTTGATGACCACCTGCTTGTCGAGAATGCAATTTTCGATGTAAGCGCCGGCCATCACCTGGGTATCCTGCATGATGATGCAGTTTTTCACGTGGGCCTCGGGAGAAATGCGCACACCCCTAAAGATGACGCTGTTTTCCACCGTGCCCTCTATGATGCAGCCGTCGGCCACAAGGGAGTTTATGATTTGTACTTCATCGTCATACTTGGCTGGCATCTCGTCGCGAACCTTGGTGTACACGGGCTTTTCAGGATCGAACAGGTTTTTGCGCACCTTTGAGTTCAAAAGCGCCATGTTGCACTGGAAATAAGCCTGCACCGAATCCATGCGCCATACCTTGTCGGGATAGCAAAAACCGTTGATGTGCAGCCTTCTTTCCCTGATGATCCGCTGCAATACATCCCGGTTGAAGTCATGGAAGCCGTGGGCCACGCCATGGTCTACCAGGGAACGCAACAGTTCCCGCTTCATTAAGCAGACCTCCATGAATGTGTTTTCGCAGGCAGGCTCTGTGGGCTCGATCTCCATATCCAGCACCAGGCCGTCGTTATCCAAGGTTAGGTAGATGCCAAAATCCCGGCGGCGAACATCCGGATCTCTGGTGTACATCAGCGTGATGTCGGCTCCGCTTTCCCGATGATAGGCAACCATGTCTTCAAAATTGGCGTTGAAGACCATGTTGCTGTTGCAGAGAATCACATGCTCCTGCTTGCTGCGGGAAAGGTAACTGGCGTTGGACCTAAGCGCATCCAGCACGCCGCCGTACACGCCCACATTGTCACGGGTCAAAAAGGGCGGCAATATAAAGAGCCCGTCGTTCTTGCCGTGCAGATCCCACTCCTTGCCGGAACCCAGATGGTCCATAAGGCTGTGGTAATTCTTTTGCATGATGACGCCTACATTGCGGATGCCGCTGTTGACCATGCCGCTCATGAGAAAATCGATCACACGGTAGCGCCCGGCAATAGGAAGCGCGGCCACAGCGCGGGTGATGGTCAGCTCCCTTAAGAGCGCGTCGTTCTCCCCGGTATAAATCATGCCCATAACATCCTTCATGGCATTCACTCCCTTTTTTCCATTATGGAACAGGGACGCAGGTTTCCACCTGTTCCCCGGCGGCAATTTTAAGTCCCGCGGGCAGCGCCACATTTTGACCGATCACGGCAATGTCGCCGTCATCGGCTCCCACATGGCAGCCAGGGCCGATAGTAGCGTTTTCGGCGATGATGGCGCGCTTGACAGATGCGCCCCGCTCGATCACAGCGCCCGGCATCACCACGCTGTCGATGACGCTGGCGCCCTGTTCCACCGTAACGCCGGCGAACAAAACGGAATGCTCTACCAGGCCGTACACCTCGCAGCCTTCGGTGATCAGGCAGTCCTTAACGCTGGCGCCTTTTGCCACAAAGTGGGGGGCCATGCCGGGATTGCGGGCGTAGATCCGCCATTTTTTGTCATGCAGATCGATGGGCATGGGCGTTTGAAGAAGGTCCATGTTGGCTTCCCAGAGGCTTTCGATAGTGCCTACATCTTTCCAGTAGCCGTCGAAGCTGTAGGCCACCAGCTTTTCGCCGTTTCCAAGCAGGGCAGGTATGATGTTCTTGCCAAAGTCGTTGGACGATTTCGTGTTTTTTTCATCCTCCAGAAGATACTGGCGCAGCTTTTCCCAGGTGAACACGTACACGCCCATGCTGGCTTTGTTGCTTCGGGGGGCTTTGGGCTTTTCCTCAAACTCCACGATCACGCTGTCTTCATCGGTATTCATAATGCCAAAACGGCTGGCCTCGTTCCATGGCACTTCCCTGACGGCGATGGTGGCGGCCGCTTCCCTTTGAATGTGATAATCCAGCATGAGGCTGTAATCCATTTTGTATATGTGGTCGCCGCTTAAAACCAGCACATATTCCGGAGAAAATTGCTCTATGAAAGATATGTTCTGAAAAATAGCATTGGCGGTGCCGCGGTACCATTCGCCCTGCTTGCCTTTCACATAGGGAGGCAGCACGAACACACCTCCGTTTAAAAGGTCCAGATCCCAGGGGGAGCCGCTGCCGATATAGGCGTTCAGTTCCAGCGGCTGGTATTGTGTAAGCACGCCCACCACATCGATGCCGCTGTTGGTGCAATTGCTTAAGGGGAAATCGATGATCCTGTACTTGCCGCCGTAGGGTATGGCAGGCTTCGCCATATTCTTGGTGAGGATGCCCAGGCGGCTTCCCTGGCCCCCGGCCAGGAGCATGGCCACGCAGGATTTTTTCTTGAGCATATGTCACGCCTCCTCGTACAATTTCCCGGGATCCGAATCTTCAAGGGATATTGGCCGCGCAGGTTTCCGCCGTGCAGGCTCCGGAACAGGTTTCTTCGGCGGTTCCTGTTTGTCGTATTGGAAGTAAACAGTGGACAAAGGCGGCACGCAGATCTCTACGGAGTAATCCATGCCGTTCCACTTCATTTCACCGGCGGATATAGTCCAGGCATTGTACTGGTTGGAGCCGCCGAATTCCGCCCGGTCAGTGTTGAATATCTCCGTCAGCGTGCCCGGCTGCGGCAGGCCGAGGCGATAGATGGGGTGGAATATGGGCGTGAAGTTGGTCACGCAGCATACCGTCTTACCCTTTTTGTCGGCACGGGCAAAGGCCAGCACACTGTTGTCGCTGTCATTGGCGCTGAGCCACTGGAAGCCAGACCATGAGTCTTCCACCTCGTAAAGCGGGGGCGTTTCCCGGTACAATTTGTTAAGTTTCTTCACGCACTCAAGCACCTGCGGGTGCCGGTCATAGGCCAGCAGGAACCAGTCCAGCTGGTCATCGTACTTCCACTCGATAAAGTGGGCGAACTCGCAGCCCATGAATAGCAGTTTCTTGCCCGGGTGGGCCATGGTGTAGCCCATCAGCGCCCTAAGCCCCGCAAACTTCTGCCATAGGTCTCCCGGATGCTTATCGAGCAGCGAATGCTTGCCGTGTACCACCTCGTCATGGGAAAAAGGCAGGATGAAGTTTTCGCTGAAGGCGTAGAACAGCGAGAAGGTCAGTTTGTTGTGATGCCATTTGCGGTAGATGGGATCCAGCGCTATGTAGGAGAGGATGTCGTTCATCCAGCCCATATTCCACTTGAAGCCAAAGCCGAGGCCGCCCAGATATGTGGGTCTCGTCACCATGGGATAGGCGGAGGATTCTTCGGCGATCATCAGGATACCGGGAAATTCCCGGTACACCGTTTCGTTAAGATGCCTCAGGAAATGGATGGCGTCTATGTTCTCCCGCCCGCCGTAGGGGTTGGGAAGCCACTGGCCCGGCTCCCTGCAGAAATCGTAGTAGAGCATGCTGCTTACCGCGTCCACCCGAAGGCCGTCGGCATGGAATAATGAAAGCCAGAAGCAGGCTCCGCTCAAAAGAAAGCTGCGCGCTTCGCCCCTGCCAAGATCGAACATGTGGGTGCCCCATTGGGCCATATCCCCGCGGCGGGGATCGGGGTGCTCATAACAGGCGGTGCCGTCAAAGCGGCGAAGGCCGGCTTCATCCCTGGGGAAGTGGGCCGGCACCCAATCCAGGATCACACCGATATTGTTTTGATGGCACCTGTCTACAAACGCCATGAAATCTTTCGGTTCGCCATGGCGGGCGGTGGCTGCAAAATAGCCGGTAGTCTGATACCCCCAGGACATGTCCAGGGGATGCTCCATCACCGGCAGTAATTCTATGTGGGTATAGTTCATTTCCAGAAGGTAGGGGATCAATTGATCTGCTATTTCTGAATAGGTCAATAGCCTGCCGTCCTCGCCGCGCCGCCAGGAACCCAGGTGCATTTCATAGATGTTGATGGGGCTTGTAAAGGGATTCCATACTGCGCGGGCTTTCATCCAGCCTTCGTCGTTCCATACATATCCGTCCATGTCATAGACGCGGCTGGCGGTATGGGGCCGAAGCTCGCTGAAAAAAGCATAAGGGTCGGCCTTCATATGAAAATGCCCGTCGGCACCCAGTATGGCATACTTGTATGCGTCATGGCCATGAAACAGATCACGGTCAAGCCTAAGCTCCCAAATGCCGTCGTACTGCTTGACCATGGGATGGCTTTCCCGGGACCAGCCGTTGAAGTCCCCAGAAAGGAACACAGCCTGGGCGTTGGGCGCCCACACGGCGAAGTGGTACACTTCCCGGTCCAGTTGCAAATCAGGATGAACGCCAAGCATCTGAAAGGCGCGCGGGTTGCGACCTTGGTGGAAATCCTCCCGGTCAATGGAAGTGGGCGGGACGTAGCGCATGCCATCGCCTGCTTTCGTAGGGAATGATGGATTATGTTACCGGCCTTCGCTGATATGGGACAGTGCCACGTGCAAAAGCTCACCTACATGGTCGTCGTCCAGCGCGTAATACACGATCTTGCCGCTACGGCGGGACTTGACACAGTGCACATCCCGCAGCGTGCGCAATTGATGGCTGACGGCGCTTTGGGACATGCACAATACGGCGCTCAGATCGCAAACGCAAAGCTCCTGGTCTTTGAGGGCAAGCAGAATTTGAAGCCTGGTGGCATCGGCCATGGCGGTCAGTATATCCAGCATGGCGCGGCGCTCCCCTTCATCCGGCATTTTGTCCAGCGCCTTTTTGACGGCTTCGGGATGGATCACATTGGTTTCGCAGGCTTCCTGGTCTCGTTCGGACATACCGCTTGCGCCTCCTTCCTTGTCACTATAACACATATATTGTACCCACGAATTGCCAGATGCGTCAAGAAAAAAAGACCCGGATTCACTGATCCGGGAAAATTTTTTGAAGTGCCGCTTTTGCCTCCGCAAGACTCATGCCGTAAGTAAGATTTGGACTGTACAGCAGGTTAAGCATTTCATAATCCATATCCGAAAGTTTCGGCGTTATTGTGTAGGGCTGATAGATGATGCTCTCGGGTCCGAAGTCAAGGTCGGCTGTCAGGCCCAGCATGTTTACGAACTCTTCCTGAATCAGATGGTTGCGGTCCGTTTGTTTTGTGACATCCGTCGCAATGGCGATCAGCCCGTAGCGGATGGATGCATCGTCTGAAAAGCAGTTCATGAAGCCCCAGTTATTAGCCACATAATTTACAAGTGATCCGGCCATGTCCTCAAAAGGAACAAAGGAAATGACCGCGTTGGCTTCGGATTCCGTATCGGAGAAGGAAATGTCCGGCAGGCCGGGCACATTTGATTTGAGACTTTCAAGAAACGCGTGAAGCGTTTGCATGTCTTCCAAAGTGGATTCACCTTTGACAAACAACTTCAGCGGGATTTCCCAGCGGATCATTGCATCTCTATTCGTATCCCCATATTCCGAATGGAAGGCGGCGGCATAAAATCCCTCAAGGGCCTTTAAGGAGGGAGGTGTGGTCCCGAAAGAACTGTCGTTCACGCTCCCGCCTGAAGCATCGTTACTCATGAACGCGATATGAACCGGAGCATAGGCTTGTCCCGCTTGATGGCAGACCGAATTTTCCCCCGTGGCGTGGGAGAACGGAAGCAGCAAACAAATAAGGAGGGCGTTAAGCCTCACAAGGGGAGAGGGCAAGAGTGTCATCTCCTGAAATATCGTTTCTTCCCCAGATACTGCCTGGAGAAGAATATCGTTCTTATTCGACAAATGCATAAGAAACCCTTTCCATCAAGAAGCGGGCAGGCTGCCGAACTTCCCGCCGGCGTAATGGCGGACGGTACTCCTTCATAGAAATAACATATCACGCATCAAATGGCTGGAAAGGGGAAAGAAAAATGGAAAATGGAAGGTTTGTACAGTCGATGGCCCCCGCCGAGGGAGGCCAGGTGCCGCCGCCGCCGGACAGGTGCAACGGCCAATTGTATACGGTGCAGCGGGGCGATACGCTTTTTAGCATTGGCCGAAGGTTTGGCGTGACGGTGAATGCCATTCTTAATACCAATCCGCAGATTGTGCGCAGGGGTGCTATCATCGTAGGTCAGGTGATCTGCATCCCGGTTGGCAGGCCAAGGCCGGAGCAGCCGGCTGCGCTTAGGGTGCTGTCGCTGGATTTTTTCACGGAAAACGGCCAGCCGCTTCCCGTATCAGGCGGGGCTGTGCAGCTTGCTCCGCAGACCATTATCCGGCCTACGTTCAACCGCCCCGTGTCCCGGGTGTTCTTTTTCCTGGAGCCCACCGGCACAAATGCGTGCGAGCAGGCCAGCCTCATCGGCGTGAACTGTCCCAGCGCTACAACGGGCGTGGCTGAGCTTCTTTGGCAGGTTCCTTCAGGCACGCTGGGCCGTGTGTTCGTTGTGGCATGCCTGGACAGTACCTGCACCAAATCCAATGAAGTTCTGGTGGTGCGCAATACCTAGGAAAAAGGAATGAAGCCCGCCCATGGCGAAAGGATTAAAATCGATCATGGGTACGGAGGCTCACATATGGACAAAAACAGGGCGGCTTTAACGCCGCCGATGGGCTGGAACAGCTGGGATTGCTATGCTGCCACGGTGAATGAGGATCAGATACTTGGCAACGCAGCCTATATGGCGGAGCATTTAAAACCGTTCGGCTGGGAATACATCGTCTGCGACATTCAATGGTCCGAGCCCAAAGCCGGGGCGGGTGAGGGTGAGTATATTCCCTTCGCGCCGCTCACACTGGATGCGTATGGCCGGCAGTTCCCGGCGCCCAACCGTTTTCCTTCCGCCGCGGGGGGCCTGGGTTTCAAGCCCATAGCCGATAAAATCCATGAGATGGGGCTGAAGTTTGGCATCCATATCATGCGGGGCATTCCAAGGCAGGCGGTACACGCCCGCATGCCCATACTAGGAGCGGAAGTGACGGCAGACAAAATCGCGCTGCCTTATTCCATTTGCAGATGGAACAGCGACATGTACGGGCTGGACCCGAATCTTTTAGGATCGCAGAAATATTACGACAGCATATTTCAATTGTATGCCGCCTGGGGCGTGGATTACGTGAAGGTAGACGACATCTGCAATACCAACATGTACCCCCAATCTCCTTATTCCGCCCAGGGGGAAATCGAACTGATTGCCAAGGCCATTGAACACTCGGGAAGGCAGATGGCACTCAGCCTCTCCCCTGGTCCCGCGGTGATTGAAAAAGCCTGGCATATGAGCAAATACGCCAACATGTGGCGCATTACCGACGATTTCTGGGACCGCTGGGATTTGCTTAAAAACATGTTCGAGCGGTGCGAGGTGTGGCAGCGCCACGTGGCCCCCGGATGCTGGCCTGATTGCGACATGCTTCCCTTGGGACGCATCGGCATGGGCTTCAAGCGCGGACGTCAGACCAATTTCACAAGGGACGAGCAGGTCACCATGATGACGCTCTGGTGCATCTTCCGGTCGCCTTTGATGATGGGCGGAGAGATGCGGGAAAATGACGACTGGACGCTGTCGCTTTTATCAAATGGCGAAGTGCTGCGTCTGATCAAACATTCTTTTGATGCAAGGCAGCTGGAGCGGGACTTACATCGAGCCGTATGGATGAGCCATGACGCGGACGGAAGCGTGTATATCGCCTTGTTCAACCTTTCAGACGAGCGGGTGGAAGTATCCGTAGAAGACGGCGTATGCGGTTTTGAACCAAGGGTGTTCAGAGATATATGGCGGCACAGGGAGGTTACAATGCCTGCCGGCAGGATTGCCGCCCAGCTGCCTCCCCACGGCGCGGCAATGTATAAAATAAGCTAAAATGAAAAAGCCGGCGGAATTTGCTCCGCCGGCTTTTTAATAAAAGCCTTATTCGAAATCGTAGGTCAGGGTCACGGTGGCGTTGACGGCGATCTGTCCGGACAGGATGGGGGTGCCGGCAGCAGCGTCTTCCGCTTTGTATGTGGCGGCGCCGCCATACAGGTTGTAGCTATATTCCTTTTCTTCCATGTTCGTAAGTTCACCCAGTGTTTTTTCCATGGAGGCGGCCAGTAGGCCGGCTTTACGGGCGCCATCTAGGGCGGCGGCCTTCAGCGCTTCGTCATAGGCTTCGGCCTGCTTGCTGGAGCTGAAGGTGATGCCGTAGGTCTGGTTGGCACCTGCGCCCATGGCGGCATCAAGCACGTTGGAGATCTTGTTCAGATCCCGTACGGTGACCATCAACATGTTTTCAACCTGGTAGCCGCTGACAGAATCGCCTTCGGAGAGCTTGCTGTACTGATAGTCGTAGTTGGCATACACATTGAAGCTGCTGGTTACGATGTCTTCCTCGGCCACACCCTGATCACGGATGGCAGCGATGACCTTATCCATGGTTTCTTTGTTGGCGGCCTGGGCTTCGGCCACGGTAGCGCCCTTGGTGTTGACGCCCAGGTTGATGCTGCCATAATCGGCTTTCAGATTGATGGTGGATGTGCCGTGTACGATAATGGTCTTGCCGGGGGCTTGCACAGCCGCTGCATCTGAAGAAGCGGGTACGGAAATGGTGGCAGGGTCGGTGTTCACTTCGGAGATGGCGGGAACGGCTGCGACCAGGATCACAAGCATGGCAGCCAGGGCGATGAGCCAGATTTTTTTCAACATGAAGGTTTCCTCCTTATTGTTGTTTCGTTTGTTTGCGGTGCTTATGCACCTTGAGCACGATGAAGAGAATGAGGGCGGCCGGGATGACCACGGGAAGGCTCATGACAAGGAACACGGCCAGATCCTGGGCGAATTCGCAAACGGCCTGCCAAGTGGCTTTCAGTCCCTGAAGGATGCGTTCTCCCAGTGTCAAAGCCTTTACGGAAGCGGCATCCTTGGCAGTCTCCTCCTGCAGGTATACCTGAATGCTGGTGAAGTTTACACGGCTGTCCATGCCGCGAAGGGAACTCTCGTAGCTGTCGATCTGGTACTGGGTGTTGGCTATCTCGTTCTCAACGGCCAGCAGGTCCGCCAGTTCACCGGTGGTGTTCATGAGTGCGCGCAGCCGTTCCATCTTGTCCTTTTGCGTCTGCAAGCGCATTTGTGTATCCGAGTAGCTTTCGCTCACATCCGTTGCGCTTACATTGCTGTCTGTGACACGGCCTATTTGCGTGACACCGCCCTCGAAGCTTTCAAGGCTCTGGGTGGGGATGCGCAGGGTTAGATTCGCAAAACGCATATCCCCTTGAGATTTGTCTCCCGATACGCCGGCATATTCCACCCACCCGTTATATTTGGAGGCCAGGGCTTTTACCGCATCCAGGTCCTGCTCAAACTGCATGGTGTTAAGGGTGTAGCTTGCGGTGCGGATGATCTTGACGCCCTGTACCGTTTCGCCGGCGGCGGGCGCCGCTTCCTCCTTCATGCTTTGGGTTTCGGAATAGGCAACGCTGTTTCTTGCTGTGCCGCCTGCTTCCGGCGTTGCTGCATAGAGCATGTCGGCAGCTCCATCCGGGTTAGGCGCCGGCATGCTTGCGCTGTTATCCGCAGACTTTTGCAAGGCGATGCCTCTGTCGCTGGATTGAGGCGCGCTTGCTGCCGGGATCCATTCGCGGGCGGCCATGGAGCCTGCAGCCAGTACGGCGACTGCCGCTGCTGCGCTGACCCATGCGCGCCAGGGTTTTCTCCTTGGTGTTTCTGATTGCTTCAGCATATTTGTCCTCTCCTCGGTCCGGATCGCTTGTCGCCAGCTTTGGCTCCATTCCGTGGGTACCTGCACGGAATCGTCCATGCTAGTGAGATCCTGGAGGAGC
>JAEZJP010000044.1 GCA_023415715.1 Bacillota bacterium | reverse complement strand
GCTTAAGCCTGGGCGGGATCAGGGATGAAGCCGAAATCCGGGGGCATCGCAGGACGTATGTGGGCGCAATGCCGGGGCGGATCCTCCAGAGCATCAAAAAGGCGGAGGCAAGCAACCCTGTCATGATCCTCGATGAGGTGGATAAGCTCATGACCGGCGGTTTCAGCGGAGACCCTGCCAGCGCACTGCTTGAGGTGCTGGACCCGGAGCAGAACAATACGTTCACCGACCACTACCTGGATCTGCCGTATGACCTGTCGGACGTGTTCTTTATCGCAACGGCGAATACCGTGGAAAGCATACCGGGGCCGCTGCTGGACAGGATGGAGGTCATTACCATCTCCAGCTATACGACAGAGGAAAAGTTCCACATCGGAAAAGACCACCTCATTCCGTCTGTGCTGCAGGACCATGGCCTGACGGCGGAGCAGCTGGTGATTGACGATAATGTATTGCGGAGTATCATCAGCGACTATACGCTGGAAGCCGGGGTCAGGGGCCTGAAAAAGCAGCTTGCCGCCATTGCCCGTGCGGCCTCCGAAAAAATCGTATCAAACCGCGCGGCGCTGCCTTATCAAGTGAAGGCCGAAGACCTGGATGAGGTTCTTGGAGGAAAGGTATCACGCCATGACAAGGCGCAGCAGGATAACCCGCCGGGCGTAGTCACAGGGCTTGCGTGGACGCCCGTCGGCGGCGAGATCCTCTTTATCGAGGCCACCGATATGCCGGGAAGCGGTGAGGTCACCCTGACCGGAAAGCTGGGAGACGTGATGAAGGAATCCGCCAGGATTTCCCTGAGCCTGCTCAAATCCAGGCTGCCGCTCAATGCCGTCAACTTCAAGGAGAAGGACCTGCACATCCACGTCCCTTCGGGGGCGGTTCCCAAGGATGGCCCGTCCGCAGGCATCGCGCTGTTCACAGCGCTGGCCTCCCTGACCACGGGCAGAAAGGTGGATTCCAGACTGGCGATGACCGGTGAGATCACACTGCGAGGCGCGGTATTGCCCATCGGCGGATTGAAGGAGAAGCTGCTTGGCGCGCAAAGGGCCGGTATTAATAAGGTGCTGATTCCAAAGGATAACGTAAGCGACCTGAAGGATGTGCCTGCGGAAGTGAAAGATCAGCTGACGGTGGTGCCTGTGGAAACGGTGGAGGACGTGCTGAAAGAAACCCTGGGGATCTCCCTGCCCAGAATCGAGCACATATTTGTGCAAAAGGGAGTCGAAGGGCTGGCTTTTCAGTAATGGGAGACAATCATCAATCATTCGGGAGGGAATTTATGATGAAGCTGGAAGTGACAAAGGATACCCTTATTGGCGAGATCCTGAACGCGGATCGGACCACGGCGCCTTTCTTTTTCGAAATGGGGATGCACTGCCTTGGCTGCCCGGCATCCGCCGGTGAGAGCCTGGAGGAAGCCTGCATGGTACATGGCGTTTCTGTGGAAGAGCTCATTCATAAACTAAACGGCCATATGGCAAAGTAACATTCCATAAAAATGTTTAAGCGGCGGCTTTGGAAGACAGAGCCGCCGCTTTTTAGTATTGTTACAGTTGCGGAATGGGCGCCGGGCGATCGGGACAGCTGTCAATCTTCACCGTGACGCCGAGTTCAGCGCTGTCCAGAATCCCGCGCATGATCTCCAATACGTGCAGCGCAACATCGCCGCTCGCCCGGGGTGTGCGGCTGTTCAGTATCGCATCGGCCATGTCGCTTAAACCCAGGCCGCGGCAGTTCTCCGTGAATGGGAACTCCAGCGGCCGTTCAAGGAACTCCTTGGAGCCCGCCGGGCAGAATTTGACCGGGCCGGCAAAGGTGTTGGGGTCCGGCACCGACAGCGTACCATCAGCGCCGTACACCTCAATAAAGGGCAGCTGCGCGGCCTGTACGTCAAAACTCATCGTGAGGGAAACAATTGCACCGGAGCAAAAGCGCAGAAGCGCGCCGATATGCGTGCCCACATTGACCGTGATCTTCTCACCGGCCCTTGGGCCGCTTTGAATCGTGCGTTCAGGAAAGGAAGCGCGCGCCATACCGGTGACAGAAGCCACCGGGCCGAGCAGGTGATATAGCGCAGTCAGGTAGTATGGCCCCATATCCATCAGCGGGCCGCCGCCGGGCTGATAGTAAAAGTCCGGATTGGGATGCCACAATTCATGACCGGGCAGCATCAAGCACGCGGTGGCGCCAACAATCTCGCCGGTTTCGCCCCGGTCGATCAGGCGGCGCGCACTTTGAATCCCCGCGCCCAGCACCGTATCGGGCGCGCAGCCCACGAGCAGCGCCCGCCTTTTCGCCTCCTCCATCAGCCGCCTTGCGTCCTCCATGTTTAGCGCAAGCGGTTTTTCACTATATACGTGCTTTCCAGCCTCAAGCGCCATGAGGCTGATACTATAATGCTCGGCAGGCCGCGTCAGGTTCAGGATGAGCTCTATCCTGTCATCCTTCATAAGCGTCTGAGCGTCGGGATACCACTGCGCACCATACAATACGGCGGCTTCCTGTGCCTTCTCAGGCAACGCGTCGCATACGCCCACCAGATCCATGCCTTGAAAAAGGGTTTGAAGGTTTTTCAGGTAGATACCGCTGATGAAACCGCAGCCGACGACGCCCAGACCGACCTTGCGCATACTACCCTCTCCTCTTTAAACCTCCCGTCAGGTTTTGGGAATCCGCTCCTTCATTTCAAGCATGAAGCCCAGCGTCTTCATGGTGTCGAAGTACGCGTAGCGCTCAAAGCCTTTTTCCTCTTTAAAGACCAGCGGGAAGCCTTGCTTGCCCATAAAGTCAATGTGCTGTGTGAAGCCGTTGATGTATAGGGCAATGAAGCAAACGCTGGTGCCGTATTGCTTCAAGTGGTCGTGCCAGGGGCTTTTCGCTTCGCCCAGCGGTTCAACGATTTCAAAATAAACCGGTTCCAGATAGACGCAGCGAACCTTCAGCGGCGTGTTTTCCGCGGGCTGACCCATGTACTCTTTGTACTTCAGGTGGCTAAAATCGCCCTCTGGCGCTTTATCGCTGTCGTAAGGGGGGAGCGTGGCGAATAATTTCTGGAATGCCTCGTAGGTTGCATCCGCGTTGCTGGTAACAATGCCTACCTTGATGATTCGGTTGCTGGAGATTTTATCCATAAGAGCGCCTCCTGTTACATGTACTTGGCGTGGGGGGATTGCGGATCGATTTGCATCAGCTCGATGCGGATGCCGTTGGGATCCTTCGTCCAGGACTGCCAGTTGAAATCGCAGCCCTGATTGGGCATGACGTCCATTTTAAAGCCCGCGTCCAGAACCTTCCTGCTGGCCTCATGGATGTCCTCCACCTCAAAGCACAGGTGGTTGAAGCCGATCTGTTCCGGTTTCCAGGGGTTTTCTACGGTCCCGTCATAAAACAGCTCCACGAACTGGCCGGGGCAGACGTTCAGGTAAACGATCCACGGTGAGCCATCTTTGGGATTGGGAATCTCGAAAACCTTTTTCAGACCCAGCGCCTCCGTGTAAAACCGTAATGATTCCTGCATATCCCGAACCGTGACCGCCATGTGTGCCATTGCCTTTGCCATAATGAATTCCTCCTCTAATGATGAAATACTGGTTCAACCTTGCCTGCATGATATGGAAATGGGAACTGGTGGACTGTCAACAACAGAAGTTGCGGAATGTGGGCATTTGTGAATCGTTAACCTGTTTTCCTCGCGGAGGTGTGACTGCTTGGTAAACCAATTCAACCTTGCCTGAAAGCCGTAGGGCGCGACGACCCGGCTCGCCGCAGGTTGGATCTTTCGGACATTGAATCAAGGCAGCACACGGCGCGCCGGGTCGTGGCGCCCTACAGTATCGTTTGCTTGTTGATCTCGCTGCCATGGCTTGTGAATTCCGTTACTTCTGTAGTTGTCGAGGTACTGGCCTCATCGGATCTGGATTCCTTCGGCCTTCGCGATATTGGCCACATAGTCATAGGCCTTGGCATACTCCGCATCAGTCTGCATATGTTCCAGAAGAAAGGGCATTTGGGCAGGCAGATACTTGTCTGCGATGCGCAGGACTTTAGCGTAATCAAGCTTTCCCTCTCCGGGCGCGACCTCCCGAAGCATTGATGTAAAAGGCTGCTCCAGCAGTATATCCTTGGCATGGCAGCTTTTGATGCAGGGCCCAAGCTTTTCAAAACATTCCAGAATGAAGTCCTCCGCGAACAGATAGCGCCGCGGACAGTTCACCATGTTGACAAAGTCCATGTGCACGGCGAACCGCTCGCGGTCCACGTCGCGCAGCAGCTTCAGGTATTCGTCCGGGCCGTCCGGCACCATCCATGGCATCGGCTCGATGGTGTAGAACGTACGCGTCGGGCGGACGGAATCGATGATCTCCCGGATGGATGCAACGATTGCCTGATACGTTTCATGAGAATAGTTGTCCGCGTAGGCGCCGTCCCAGCGCGCGCCACGGGACCCAACGATGTTCACGCAGCATGGCGCGCCGATCTCATCGGCAAACTTCAGCTGCGCCTTTGCAAACTTCATGGAAGATTCGCGTTCTAAGGCATCAGGCGCCAGCGGGTTTTTCCATACGCCCACTTCCGCGATGGTTACATTCAGCCGCCCGGCCTCTTTCAACACATCCGCCACAACGTTGTCAGGCGCGCCGTGCGTAACCGGGCAGGTCACCGCGGCAAACCTCGAACGTGAAAGCTGTTCTCCCCACTGTGCCGCGCTCTCAAAGCGCGCTGCAATTGATCCGCCAAGTTTCATACTAACCCTTCCCGCCGCCTTGATCGCGGCTTTTCGTCTTCAATTACCATATCCGAAGAAGGTTTCAACTCTTAGGCATCATACTTTCGCCTTTATAGTCCATATACCAGGTTCCCTTGTTATGAATCTCTCCGGTCTCAAGGAGCGATATGAGCGGCCTGGCGGCCTCCGAAGCCTCCATATTCCAGGTCTCCCGGCCCATCACGGTACGCATGCGGCCCGGATGCACCGAATAAAAGCGCGCGTCCCTGACCGTTTCATTCATGATGCCGGAGATTTTGGTTTCGGCACACTTCGAAAGCGCGTAGGCCGGTATCCACGTACCGCAGCTACCGATGTCGCAGCCCTCCGACGTGATGGTAATGAACGACGATTGAGCCCCCTTTTTCAGCACCGGATAGAAATGCTTGATGGCCGCCACCGCACCGATCAGGTTGACTTCAAATGTTTTCCTGAGGCCTTCGATGTCTGTTTGATGCAGCAGATTCTTCCGGTCGCCGTCCAGCAGCACCCCCGCGCAGTTGATGACGGCGTCCGCCTTTCCCAGCACGCGCTCCGCATACGAAGCTGCCTGACAAAGCTGAGCCTCGTTTGTTACGTCG
Source organism: Bacillota bacterium (assembly GCA_023415715.1). Taxonomy (GTDB): domain Bacteria; phylum Bacillota; class Clostridia; order Christensenellales; family Aristaeellaceae; genus JAEWAH01. Next base: position 13,455 of record JAEZJP010000044.1, on the reverse strand, counting down.
CACGGCGTGTGCGAAACACGGCCCGGATCTTTTAATTCAAGCTGTGCGATCGCATCCGGAGCCACTGGCTGCCGAAGCCCCGCAACCACCCGGTGGCCCCTTTTGTTCAGTTCCAGGACCAACTCCAACCCCAGCCCCTGTCCCGCTCCGATTACGATGACATCCATCCCGTGCACCCCTCCTCAGCAAACGGTATTTTACCTTTATCTATAAAATTCATCTCCATTTTTGCGCATTTTGACATATCAAGACGATAAATATGTTCATAATTTTCTTTTCATACCCTATTGACACCGGGTCATGCAGGCTCTATAATGACCTTAGATTGACGAGTAATCGATTACAGGAATCGATTACAAGCATACCACGAATTACAGTGAAATGCAACAGGGAGTTACATATGGCGAAGATCTTGGACGTGGCAAAGCTTGCCGGGGTATCGGTTGCCACTGTTTCGCGGGTGATGAACGGCGTGGAAAGCGTTCAGCCTTCCAGCGTCGAAGCGGTCAACCGTGCGATAGAGGAACTTCAGTACAAGCCAAACAGCATCGGGCGTAACCTGCGCCGCGCCGAGACCAACCGCATCCTCGTGCTGCAGCCGTCGATCGCCAACCCCTTTTTTTCAAGGGTCGTCCGCGGCATTGAAGCCGAGGCCCGGGAGGCCGGCTACCAGATCATGCTGTGCGACTCCGACAATGACCCGGACCGTGAACAGATGTATTTGGACATGCTGGAGTGCCGCGTGGCGGACGGCGCGATCTTTATCACCTCCTGCAAGGAGCCTTCGGCGTACAAGTCCATTGCCCAGCGCCACCCGGTGATCCACTGCTGCGAATTTTATGACGATAATACGCTGTCCAGTGTGACGATGGACAACGTAGCAGCGGCCAAGGATGCCATTGAGTACCTGATCGGCGCCGGCCACAGGCGTATTGGATTTTTGTCTGCCTACAACAAGTACCTGACCGTCGGCCAGCGTTACCGCGGCTACCTACAGGCGCTGGAGGGGGCCGGCATCACAGCGGATCCAGCCCTATGCCTGGAAACGGGTCCGATCCACGACGACCAGATTTGGGATCAGACGCTGAAGTGCGCTGCGGGTTTCGCACGAATGAAAAATCCCCCTACGGCGATTTTTTGCTCCAGCGACATGGTAGCTATCGCTGCAATCCATGCACTGAAAGCCGAGGGCCTTCGCGTTCCGGAAGATATTTCGGTGATGGGCTTTGACGACATCGATATAGCGAGCCTGTTCGACCCAGGCATCACCACAGTGTATATTCCCAAGCACGCCATCGGCCGTGACGCGTTCCGGCTTCTGCTCAAACGGCGCGAGCATCCGGGCTCGCCTACAGAGCGAATCATCGCAGAGCATTCCGTGGTGGTCCGCTCGTCTACCAAACCTCTTGTATAGCGGCATTAACCCGTGAGGGTTGCAAATTGAATACAAGGTGGAATGCGTATGGGGTAATCGATCCTAAAAAGGTGTGTCAGATCGCGCTGGTGGTGGATGACATCGTTAAGGCTGCCCGGAATTATGCGGAGCTGTTCGGTGTCCCGGTTCCGGACATCTGGCAGATCCCGCCTGAGGAAGAAGCGCACACGCGCTTCCGCGGCCAGCCAACCGCCACCAGGGCAAGGCTCTGCGTGTTCGACATGGGCCAGGTGGTGCTGGAACTGACAGAGGCGGACAAGGAACCTAGTTCCTGGAAACAATTCCACGATGAGCACGGTCAAGGGGTACATCACATTGGCTTCCAGGTGGTTGATCGTCAATCTGTAATCGATTACTTTCAATCAAAAGGCGCAGGCGTGCGTCACTACGGCGAATACACAGGTGGAAATTACACCTTTGTAGACAGTGAAAAGGCGTTCGGTGTACTAATCAACGTCAAGTTTGAGGAGGGTAAACAATGAAGAAGGTTCTGTCCCTGGTTCTGGCGCTGGCCTTTGTTCTGAGCCTAACGAGTATCGCTATGGCTGAAACTGCCCAAGTCGACACCAGCCTGAGTGGCACGCTTACCTACTGGAGTTGCTTCTCCGGCGACTCGATGACGTGGGACCAGTGGCGCGTTGGCGAATTTGAGAAGATGTACCCCAACGTGAAGGTGGATGTGCAGTTCGTGCCGGAGTCTGCCGGCATGCGCAACGGCAAGCTGATGGCTGCCATCGCCGGCGGCACAGCGCCTGACGTGGTCTGCGCCGACGACTACATCACCGCCTACGGCTTTGCGGCGCAGGGCGCGTTTGAAGCCTGGGACCCGTACATGGAAAAGACGGGCATGAAGCTTGACGAATTCATGCCAGGCTTTAACAACCTGATGATGTACAAGGGCACCACGTACCTTTTGCCGCAGGACTCCAACGTGATCTTCATTTACATGAACAACCAGATGTTCAAGGAAGCTGGTCTCGATCCCGCTGTGGACTATCCCAAGAACATTGCCGAGCTGGACGCGCTGGCCGAGAAGCTGACCGTCAAAGACGCGGCCGGAAATGTGACCCGTTACGGTTTCATTCCGTGGCTTGACAGCGGCGACGACCCGTTGACCTGGCCCTTCATGTTCGGCGCCCAGCTGTATGACGCAGAGTCCAACAAGCTGCTCCTGGACGATCCGGCTGTCATCGCCGCGCTCAACTGGGAGAAGACCTACGCCGACAAGTATTCCGCCGAGAAGATCAAGGGCTTCACCCAATCCGCGGGCGGCCTGTTCTCCCCCGATCACCCGTTCTTTACCCAGAAGGTTGCTATGACGATGGTCGGCAACTGGGCCACTAACGCGCTGCGCATCTATGCGCCGCAGGTTGAATACTCTGTATGCGCGATCCCGGTGCCGGAGGGCGGCCGTGTGGAATCCACGCCGCTGGGCTCCAACGTATTTGCGATGCCGGTTGGCTGCAAGAATCCCGAACTCGCCGCCGCGTTCTTCGCCTTCTGCGAGCGCCCCGAGATCAACGGCAACAACTTTGACACCTGGCGCTCCATCCCTGTCATCGACAAGCTGTTCGACAACGTGAGCTGGACTCAAAAAGGCGACCCGATCTACGCGCTGGAACGCAAGATCGCCAATTCTCCCCTGTCGGGCCATCCGGGCCTTTGCACCGTATCCAGCCAGCTGCGTGCAGACATGCTCGCGCTTAGGGACAACGTGATCTACAACGGCGTCGATCCGCAGCCGCTGCTTCAGGAGCTGGCCGCAAAGCTGCAGCCGGAGCTTGATGCCGCGAAGTAAGGTAATGTTTAGGTCCTACAATATAATTGAGGGAAGGGGTTCCCACCCCTTCCCTTAAACCATGGGGGAAAAGTTCGGCAAAGTGGCGATAGCCACGTTGTCGATAGCCTACATTCCGTCAGAAGGGAGTGCCATCCAATGATCTTGCAAGCCCGGCGCATGCGCGGCGCCCTGACAAGAAGCCGCATGCAGGAAATCATCGAGCTGGTTCTCATGTACGCGGTGCTTCTGATCATGGCGGCTTGCTTCATCGTGCCGCTCTTCTGGCTGTTGTCCAGCTCCCTGAAGCGGCCCAGCGAGCTTTTTGAGATCCCCGTAAGGTGGATTCCGCGGGAGATTCAGTTCGACAACTACAAAAAGATGTTCGCCACCATCCCTTTCTTCCTGTACCTTGGAAACACGATGTTCCTCGTCTTAAACAACATCCTGGGTTCCCTGATCTCCAGCTCGCTGGTGGGCTACGGGTTTTCCCGGCTTCGCTGGCCGGGCCGTGACAAGGTGTTCGTGCTGGTGCTGATCACAATGATCCTGCCCTACCAGGTCACGATGATCCCGCTGTTTGTGCAGTTCCAGAAGATGGGCTGGGTCGGAACGTTCCTGCCGCTGATCGTGCCCAACTACTTTGGCAACCCGTTCTTCATCTTCCTGATGCGCCAGTTCTTCACGGGCATACCGAACGAACTATCGGAAGCCTCACGGATCGATGGCGCGAGCGAATTTCGAATTTACTGGCAGATCTGCATACCGCTGGCGAAACCCGCGCTGGCCACGGTGGCGATCTTTGCCTTCCTGAGATCGTGGAACGACTTCATTGGGCCATTGATTTACCTGCAGAGCGACAAATTGTACACGCTGTCGGTCGGCGTACAGCTGATCTGCTCCAGGCTCGACCCCAAGTGGGAAGTTTTGATGGCGGCAGGTGTCGTAATGGTCCTGCCGGTGCTCATCATCTTCTTCATGCTGCAGAAGTATTTTATCCAGGGCATTGCGCTCTCGGGTATCAAGGGTTAGGGGGCGGCGCACATGAAATCGAGAAACCGCGAAATCACGGCCGGCCTTTTGTTCATCTCCCCGTGGGTCATCGGCTTTCTGGTGTTTACTCTGCTGCCGATCATTCAGTCTTTCTATTACTCCCTGACGGAGTACAAGGTGTTCACCCGCTCGTTCAAGTACACAGGCGCGGCCAACTACGCGTATATGCTCAAGGACGACGTGTTCAAGGTGTCGCTGTACAATACGCTGTACACAGTCATCTTGGGCGTGACGGTGTCCACGATCGTGGCGCTGGCATCGGCGATCCTGATGGACAATAAGCGCCTGAAGGGCCTGAGCGTGTTCCGCGTGGTGTTCTTCATCCCGACTCTTGTCCCGCTGATCATCAACTGCATCCTGTGGCTGTGGATCCTGCAGCCGGACATTGGCCTGATCAACACGATCTTAAAGACCATCGGCATCCCGGACCCGCCGGGCTGGCTGGCCAGCCCCGCCTGGAGCAAGCCTGCGCTGATTTTGATGATGATCTGGGGCTGCGGCGGCCAGGTGATCATCTACCTCGCTGGTCTTCAGGACGTACCGGTTTCGCTGTATGAGTCGGCATCCCTGGACGGCGCGAACTTCATGCAGCGCACACTGCACATCACGGTCCCGATGATCGCGCCGGTGATGCTGTACAACGTGGTCACCGCGGTCATCGGCGTATTCCAGTGGTTCGCGGAACCGCTGGTCATGACGGAGGGCGGACCCAGCCAGTCCACGCTCTTCTATTCGCTCTACCTTTATCAGAACGCGTTCCAGTTCTTCAAAATGGGGTACGCGTCCGCGATGGCATGGGTGCTGCTGGTGATCTGCCTGGGCGTCATATTCCTTTTGTTCAAAGGATTGAACCGCTTCTCGGACAACTGACGAACTTGAGCATAGTAAAGGAAGTGTTTACATGGAACCGATCCTCGGTACCAACGTAGTCACACAGGTAGGCCTTCTTGTCAACAATATTGAAAAGACCGGCGCGGAATTCACCAAATTCCTGGGCTGTGAATACCCCGGCTGGTTCTGGACCGACCCTGTCGAAAAGGCGCAGACCCAGTATCTGGGGAAGCCCAGCGAAGCGCGGGCGAAGCTGATGTTCTTCCACGTAGGCCCCAACGTGGACATTGAGCTGATCGAGCCGGATCATAACCCCTCCACCTGGCGGCATGACCTGGACCAGAATGGCGAAGGCTTCCACCACATCGCCTTCGTTATCAAGGGCATAAAGGAAAAAGGCGCGGCGCTCGCATCAAACGGTATGCCCCTCCTCCAAAAAGGGGAATACACCGGCGGCCGCTATGCCTACCACGACGCGACGGACGCCCTCAAGGTTGTGCTGGAACTGCTGGAAAACGACTGATACTATTCCAAAACATAAATGCACCGATGGATACCAGCATATAGAATACACGAAAACCCCGCCCGCTGTCATCCCTCGCTGCGTGAAGGATCTTGGATTTTCCTGCTGTTAAAAGATCCTTCGCGTAGCGAGGGATGACAGTCTGCGGTGTTAGACTCGCCTTCAGAGTGCATCACCATCGACGCATTAATATTATAAAAAGGCGGACAGCTTCACAGTCCAGTGAAGATGTCCACCTTTTTTTATTCCTCCTGTGCACCAACTGGTTGCCGGTATGGTTCATCGATGTCACTTACGAAGAAATGGACGTGCCTGTCATATGAAATCTCTATACCAGCATGTCCGGCAGTGACTTCCGGGCTAAATGCCTCTTCGAAGCCAGACCCGCATTTCACCGCGGCCCCGGTGGCTCCAGCAGTAGTAGGGCGTGGCGACCAGCATGCGGCTTTCTGCAATGGGCTGCACAGTTGAATACAGCGAATCCACGGCATTATGCTCCTTAAAGCCGGCAACCTCTAACGATTGCACAGATGGGTCAACAGGGCATGGACAAGCTTTAGGCGTTACGGATGTATTGATGATCATGGAAGCCAGGCCCTCCCTGTTGTCAGCCTGTTCAAAGCAGTAAACCAGCGGTCCCTGCATCAGCGCCGCTTTCCCCGCATCGGCTGAAACCCGCGTATCGGCGTAGATAAAACGGGGCTTTAGCGCCACCATGTGGGAGTGTACACGGCCTCCTCGCGGTCGTCGCCTACGCGTACAGTCTGGGTGCCGATCTCCACGCCGTTGACCCAGAATGTAACATCGGTAATATCCTCGGTGATTTGGTTGGCTGAAATATTCGGCGTCAGGCAAAGGGCTTTATGCGTCTTGACCATGTGATGGGCCGCAAGCTCCATTTGAATCTTTATTTTGGTGATCCGCTTGCCGATGAACAGCGGGTCCATGGGGATGCGAACTCCAGATAACCAAACGCAGTCCAAACCAGCGCGGCCTCCACACGGTCCAAACTGAAAAAAGAAGGCAGGGTCATCCTATTTATGGATGATGTGGTTATGAGCATGGCCTATTAATTTTTGGTAAACCTAACACCCGGCGCAAATGTTCTTGGCTTATCCCTGACCATAGCCGCCTGTGCCGCGCGGGAAGGTCATAAGGTGCTTGCAAATGCTATGGAACTGCAACTGCAACTGTACATGAGACAGACAAGCCGTTGTGTGCTATGGCTGTGATTATGGCCGTGCCATGGCCGACAGCCCTGACCTTTCCGCCAGCTGTAACTGTGGCTATGCCCGGATTGCTTGAGATCCATGTGACAGTCTTATACCGTGCGTTCCTGGGCAGAAAAGCAGCGCGTAAATAGTATGTTCTTCCCGGCTTCATGGAAAGAGCTTTCCTGTTCAATGTTATGGCGGTGACTGCCAGGGAGCGGACAACCAGCGTACAGGAAGATGATACGCCATTATGGGCTGTGGCGGTTATTTTAACCGTGCCGGGTTTGTAGGTGGTTATCTTTCCTTTGGATGATACTTTGGCAACGGAAGGATCGCTTGAGGTCCAGACAATGGTTTTGAACCTGGCGTTTTTGGGCAGGACGGAAGCGGTGAGGGATGCAGATTTCCCTTCATTCACTTCCAGATGATTCTCTTTCAAAATCACCCGGGTTACCGCCAACGATCTGACCGTAACGGTGCACTTGGCGCTTATGCCGCTGGATGCTGTTGCTGTGATGACAGCCGTTCCGGGGGCTAGACAGATGACAGTGCCTTTTTTATTAACAGAGGCCACGGACGGATTGCTGGAAGACCATATAATCGTTTTGTTTGCAGGCGATCTGGGCGTAAACCTGACCGTAAGCGTAAGTTTTTTGCCCTCGTCGATAGCAGCGCTGCGTTTGCTTAGGGAAAGCCCGGTAACTCCTTTCCCGGACTTTACCACGTTCACCGTGCAATCCTTGTACAGGCCATTGACCGTTCTGGCGCGTATGACCGTACTGCCAATGCCTTTGCCTAAAATATACCCGGAAACGGATACTGTGGCGACGCTTTTGTTCATGCTGGTCCAGGTTACGGCTGTGTTTGATCCGGCCGGCAATACACTGGCAGACAAAACGCCAATGCCTTGTCCGACCCCGATCGTGAGGCTTGAGTGGCTGATGGCAATGCTTTGGGGCAGTGGAGGCGGAGCCGGTTTTGCATACACGGTTACACTGGCTTGATTGTTGCTTTCGTTTTTCTCACTGATGATGTTGCCGCAGTCTACCGTGAATGTTATCGTATAATACCCTGGTGAAGCAGGCGTCCAATAAAGCTGACTGTTGCCATACTCCATGGTTGTATTGGCAGGTAATCCGTCGTGCATTCCATAGCCTATCTGTTCACCGCCTATTTCCCATTTGACAGCGAAGGCATCTGCGGCCGCATTCCCGTAATTGGCTACGCCTGTGTCAAAAAAGACCTGGTTGCCGACGGTGATATCCGTGCCGCAGGTAATGGGTAAGGGGGCAAGGTCCGGTTTGGCGGGCTCGGGCACTGAAACGGTTACCGTAGCCATGTTGTTTGATTCATTTTCTTCGGCGATGGCATTATCGCAGTCCACGGTAAACGTTACCGTATAGTTCCCGGGAGCCGTGGGCGTCCAGGAAAACTGGCTGCCGGTGTCCGATGTGCCTGTATTGGCAGATATGCCGCTGTGAAACCTGTAGTCTTTTGTTTTCCCATTAACCTCCCATTTAACCATAAAGCCATTGGAAGTGCCGCCGTTATTGGACACGAACGGCACGAAATTGATCTGCTTGCCGATTATTATGTTCCGGTCGTACGCAATGTACTGTACGGTAAGGTCGGGCATGGTAGGATCGGGCACTGCAACGCTCACCGTAACGGAATTGTTTGTTTCATCTTCTTCATTGACCGTATTGTCGCAGTCCACTGTGAATTTTACAGTGTAGTTCCCAGGGGAAGAGGGCGTCCAGACAAAGCTGCTGTTGCCATCCATTACGGTTGTATTCGATGAAACGCTGTAATGCTGGCCGTAACCCAATTGTATATTGTCTACTTCCCATTTGACTGCGAAAGAGCCGGAATCGGCATCACCCGAGTTTATGACGCCCGAGTCGAAATAGATCTGCTGGCCGGCGGCAATGCTTTCGCCAAATGTGATTTGTGTGGGGGCAAGATCAGGCTTTTTTGGTTCGGGAACAGAAAGGGCAAGCGCCGATAGGTCGGGGATGCCGTAGCCGTAATACGAATCTTTCCCTGTGCTTCCAAGGTCTTTGCAAAGGTCCTTCAGATAGGATTCGATCTGGGAAGGACCGTACTCCGGATGGCTCAGAGCAATCATTGCGCATGCAGCCGAGATATGGGGCGCAGCCATCGAAGTGCCGCTCATAGTGGCATAACCGCCTGTATAGCTGCAGCTGGAAATGCCGGAGCCCGGCGCGGCGACATCCACAGAGGCACCATAATTGGAGAAATAGCTGCGGTTCAGGGAACTATCCACGGCGGCTGTGACAACGCATCCTGAAACCGTCAGGCAAGCGGGTATATAGCTGCTTGTGTTGCTTGATTCGTTCCCCGCCGCACATACGACAACCGCGCCCTTTCCGGTCGCGTAGCTGACGGCGTCGCTATACGACGAATATCCGTATGGGGTATAGTCGCCGCCCAGGCTTAGGTTGATCACATCGCAGCCGGCGTCCGCCGCATCAAAAATGGCATTTAAGATGTCTGAGTCGTACCCATAGCCTGCGCTATCTAGCACGCGGTATGCCACAACACGGACGCTTAATGCCTGTGTCAGGTCTACGATCGTACCCGCCACATGCGTTCCGTGCCCGTTTGCGTCGCTAGGATCGGTATCGTTATCCACATAGTCGTAGGCTGCCAAACGTTTGCCGGACAGGAAGCTGTGCGCGGAAATGCCGGTATCGATGACGGCGACGCTAACGGACCCGCTAACCAAAGCGGTAAGGCCTTCGCTTGCTGTGTCCGCGTGCATTGCCGATACGCCCCAGGAGTGATACGTATAGGAAGATTCAGTCTTTATCTGGTCCGCAACCGACATAATTCTGTCCGGCTCAACGTATTTGACATAGCCGGCATTCTTAAGAGCGTTATACGCCGCTTCTGTCTCTTCCACACTCGTAAACTGGAGCAGGAAGCGCTTATTCTTGCTGCCGATAATGATGTCCGGGTTGTATTCGTCAACCGTTGGCATGGTGCCATCCGTTTTGACCAGCAGGCGCATTAAATTGAACTCTGAGTATATTCTTGCTGATTTTCCCTTGTTTTGCTTTTCCTTATTGTTTTGGGAAACGGCCATGGAGAATTGCTTGTTCGAATCTGCCATGGTTACGGTTGTCGCACGGATGATTTCAACGGGAAAATCAAACTTCAATTCTGGGCTGTCTTTAACAGCCGCTGAGATGACGGCGTATCCTAGCATGACGCCTGTCACGGAGCCTGATGCGTCCACAGCTGCGACCGTTTCGTCGGAGCTTGACCAAACGAGCAGGCTGCTAACCACAGGCGTCTGCTTGTCCATTGCGGTCAGAGCATAAGTTTTGCCCACTTGCATGCGTTTTTTGCCCGTTACCTCAAGCGATGAGACGGGCGGAAAAACGGTAACGGTGCACTGTGCAAAGATGCCGCTTGTATCTGTTGATGCTGCGGTAATGATCGCGCTGCCTGCGGAAACGGCGGTGACATTGCCGGATTCATCAACCAGCAGTACGGAGTCATCGGACGATGTCCATTGGATGGACGAACCGGCTGCACCGGCAGGTTCGGTAAGTGCATGGATTGAACGCCGGATGCCTGCGGCCATTACGATTTCGTCAACATCCAGCGTAATGGAAGAGACAGGAGTGTAAGTGGAAAACGGTTCCTCAGTTGGTTCACATGTTGATAATGCAGCCTGTTCCGGACTGGGTGCCGGCGTTTCCGGCGATACCGTCTCCGGCGGCGTGGAAGCTTCGTCATTGGGCGGCTGTTCTGTTGCTGTTAAATCAGGCGCAGGCGTTTTTTGCGGTTCGGCGGAAGGTTCCGGCTGTGCCACGGATGCTTCATTTAGGATTATGCAATCGATTCGTGGCAGTGGATGTCCTTCATAGGATGAATTTCCCTCTTTTTTGTCAAGTGTCAGCAGGAACTCCTGCGTTTCTTCCTCGGTCAAAAAACGCAGCTTGTTAAGGCGCATGTAACCGTCGACTATGTCCTGCCCGCCGTCAAAGTGGCAGAAGACCCAATCGTATTCCGGGTTGTCTGCGTCCCTAACGATCCGGTCTGAAATATAAACAATGTCGTTTTTGGAAATGTTCGCGATGATAACGCTGTTTTTGTTCGCTTTTTCCAGGATGGGAGATTCATCAAAAAGGACTAACGCATATCCTTCGGACGCGTCTTCCGGGCTGCATGGCGTTGCTTCCGGCTCTGCTGCTTGCAGTATCGCGGGCGAGGGGCTCTCTGTGGAGGCCGGAGGCGCTGTTTCAGTTGGGCTTGGTTCTTCGGAAGCTGTTGATTCGGGACCAGCGGACTGCTCCGGCTCTGTTGTGGGCGCTGCCGTTGGCGATGGGCCTTCCAAGGTAGCCGCAGGAACTGTTTCTGTCGGGCTTGGTTCATAAGGTACGGCCGCCGGCCCGGATTCAGTTAATTGCACTGGCTCCGGACTATTTAGCGGCGCTTGCGCAGGCCCGTTTTCATAACTCCCTGAGGAATCATCCTGCGTATTAAGCACAGCCATAGAAGATTCCGCCAACGCATCATTTGGACCGAAAGATGAACAAGGCAGGATGGAACCCAACAGGAGCATGAAGGCTGCGCATAAGGATAGAACACGAAGCCTTGCCATAGTCAGATCCTCCATTTCATTAAAGCGTCCGATGATATATGTGAAAAAACTGTTTGCATTTTTGAATCTGATAAGCGTTTTAGATAAGTCGAAAACAGCTTTATCTGTATATATCTGTTTAAATTCTATGTTTTTAAGTCATACTCACTGATTCGAGCGATATACAGAATTTTAACATAAAATATGGCTGATGGTAACTACCATCAGCCATATTTTATACTGCTTGATTTCCGTTGTTATTATCGCATCCATGCAGTTGTTGGCATACTCACAGCAAGCCGTTCTTTTTCAGCACAGCCTCGATGATGCCGACAGCTTCATTGATGAGCTCTTCGGAGATGGTGGCCATCAGGCTGAGCCGCAGCATGCAGCCGTTTTCGGGCGCGGCAGGCGGAAGCACGGCGTTTACGTACACGCCGGCGTCGTATATCTCTTTGGCGACGGTAAGCGTGGTAACCATATCATTCGTGCCGATGGCGATAATGGGCGTGGGTGAATCGACGATATTGATGTTCCTCGATGTCAGCGCACGCTTCATATAGCGGGCCATATCGTTCAGACGCGTCACTCTTTCCGGATGCGCCTTGATGATCTCAAGCGATTTAAGTGCCGCAGCGCAGGATGAGGGTGTAATGGAGGCGGAGAAGATGAACGGGCGCGACTTGTGCCGCACATAGTTTGCCACAACGGAGGAGGACGCCATAAATCCGCCCAGGCTGGCCAGAGATTTGGAGAAGGTGCTCATGATAATGTCGACCTCGTCCTCAAGCCCGAAATAGTAGCCAGTGCCCCGGCCGCCTTCGCCGATCACGCCGAAGCCGTGGGCGTCGTCGATCATGATCTGCGCATCGTATTTCTTCTTGAGCTTCACGATCTCAGGCAGCTTGCAAATGTCGCCGCTCATGCTGAAAACGCCATCCGTGATGATCAGCTTGCCTGCATTGGACGGCAAAGAGGCCAGCGCGGCTTCCAGGTCCTCCATATCGGAATGGCGGTAGCGTACCATCCGGCTGTAGCTTAATTTGCAACCGTCGTAGATGCTGGCATGGTTTTCAGCGTCGCAGATGGCATAATCGGTATGCCCGCACAGTGCGCTGATAATCCCCAGATTCGTTTGGAAGCCCGTGGAAAAAGTAACGGCAGCCTCCTTGTGCACGAAGGAAGCGATTTCGCTCTCCAGCGCAAGGTGAAGGTCCAGCGTGCCGTTTAAGAAGCGCGAGCCGGAGCAGCCCGTGCCATACTTTTCGACCGCCTCTATCGCAGCGCGCTTGACTTCCTCGTGATTGGTAAGGCCCAGGTAGTTGTTTGAACCGAGCATGATCCGGCGCTTGCCTTCCATGATAACTTCATTGTCCTGGCGGGACTGAAGTTCGTGGAAGTAAGGGTACAGGCCCATTTTTTTCACATTTTCAACATCGTGGAAATTCTCGCATTTCGTAAATACTGACATGGTGATCCCCCTGTCCGCAGATAACTGCAAATAATAATAAGGATATATTAACATGAAGCGGCGTGCTTTATAAAGGTTTTTCATAATTTTCGCATAGAAAGATTTGCTTTAACTGTTTTTGCATGATGAAGAGCCAGGATATAAGCAGAAAGCCGCAGGCTCTTTGCGGGCCTGCGGCAATAAGGATATACCGTATACGGATGATTTTATGGCATATACGTGATCAGGCGTTTAGTTTGTTGATGGTATCCGTATCGGCGATACCGGTGGCAGTCAGGCTGTTGTTGGTCTGATAGGTGGTAACGGCTGCTTTCGTGGCGTCATCATAAACGCCGTTTTGCGTTATGCCTAGCTTTTGCTGCAGCCAGTTCACAGCTGCAACTGAATTGTGCGTCGTCCCAAGAATAGTGTTAAGGTCAGCAGTAAAAGTATTCAGCTGCGCATCCGTAATCACCTGTACGGGTGCGGGAGGCGGTACCGGCGTGGGGGTCGGGGTCGGAGATGGAGTCGGTGTCGGGGTTGTGGGAGGGGTAGGG
>JAEZJP010000031.1 GCA_023415715.1 Bacillota bacterium | reverse complement strand
CCTGTACGGTGCGCTGCACCAGGGAAATGAGATTTAAAAAATCTTCCGCGGTTGCATTCCCGGTATTGACCAAAAAGCCCGCGTGCTTTTCACTTACCTGCGCGTCGCCCACCTTAATGCCCCTAAGCCCCGCCTGATCGATGAGCTGGCCCGCGAAATGACCTTCCGGGCGCTTGAAGGTGCTTCCAGCGCTGGGCACATCCATGGGCTGCTTTTCGTTGCGGCGGCGGTTGAATTCCTTCATGTCGCTTATGATGGTTTCCTTGTCGCCGGGAGAAAGCTGGAATTTTACGGAGGTGATGATCAGCATCTCCTCCTGGGCGCGGCTGTGGCGGTAACCAAAGTGCATCTCATCCCCAGTATAGGTGCATATCTGCCCTTCCTCCGAAACGGTCTCCACTTCCGCAATGGCTTCCTTCAATTCCCCTCCGTAGGCTCCGGCGTTCATATACACGCCTCCGCCCACCGTTCCAGGTATACCGCAGGCGTAGCATAATCCTGTCAGACCGTGCCTGGCGGCTTCCTTGGCAACCGCTGCGAGGGACGCCCCGGCCTTGGCGGTCAAAACTGTACCTTCCACCGAGATGGCGGCCATTTCTTCCCCGAATTTGATCACCAGGCCGCGGATTCCTCCATCCTTTACCAGAAGGTTGCTGCCGTTGCCCAGCATCATGACGGGAATACTGAATTCATTGGCGCCTGCCACAAGAAACGATATTTCCTGGGCGCTTTGCGCCGTCACAAGTATATCGGCAGGACCGCCGATGCGAAGCGTGGTGTGCTCCGACATGGGTGTATGTAAAAGTATCCGGTCCTGCGGGATCCGTTCCCTTATCTTTTGCAGAAACTGCCAGTAATAGGGCGCGCCGCAGGGCTTGTTTTCCATGGGTCTCCTCCTGAAAGGGTAATATAACCCCTTTTATTGTACAGCAAAAGCGCCTGCCAGGCAATAGAAATGCCGGATGGCAGACAGGATGCCAGGGGGAGTTTTGGTAGAATTTCTGCGAATCATGCATAAACCTTCCGTAGCAAAAGCACGGAAGTAAAATATATCATCCAATTACGGAAATCATGTTCCATCCCTTATCCCAGCGGGTGAATATGGCAGGTGCGCCGGCCGTTATACGGCCGATCAATTTTTCTCCAATGGAATCGGCGGGGGACTGGGTAGCCATAAAGGCCGCGTCCTCCGGTTTAATGCCGAAGCGGATGAGGTTTTGAAATCCTTTGGCCATTAAGAGTGTGGAGCCGGCCAGCGTTCCGGAAGAAAGCCTTGCGGCCCCGTCCTTGACGTATACCGTTTGGCCGCCCAATTGGTATGTGCCCTCCGGCATGCCCGCAGCTTCCATGGCATCGGTGATCAGCACTGCTTTTTCCCGTCCCTTGGCACGGATGGCCAGGCGGATGGTGTCGGGATGAAGGTGGATGCCGTCGCAGATAACTTCCACATACAGCCTGTCATCGGTGAGCGCCGCGCCGGGCACACCGGGTTCCCGGTGATTAAGAGGCGTCTGGGCGTTGAACAGGTGGGTGACGTGGGTGGCGCCCCAGTCCGCCGCCTGGTGCGTCTGCTCGCAGGTGGCATCTGTATGGCCGATGGAAACCACGATCCCCTGGGATGCGATATGGCGTATCCAGCCTTCGGCGCCATAAAGTTCCGGGGCCAGGGTAATGATGCGCACGGCGGAGGCGAATTCTCCCGTCATATCAAGCCAGGCTTTCATGGAGGGGGGAAGAAAATAGGCGGCTACCTGGGCGCCGCAGCGGTGGGCGTTCAAAAAGGGAGCTTCCATATGCGCGCCCAAAATGATGGAACCTTTGGGTTCGGGGTGCTTCTTCACTGCATCGATACCGTGCAGGGCCGTTTTTGTATCCTCTATGGAGGCACTCATGGTGGTGGGCAAAAAGGCAGCAACGCCGACCTTCTTCAGTTCCCTGCTCATATGGCGCACGGCTTCTTCCCCGGCCATTACGTCCATGCCCATAAAAGCGTGGGTATGCACATCCACAAATCCCGGCAGAAGAAAATCGCCGTTTAATTCAAGTGTATCCTCTCCCGGCATTGGAGAATGGTCGGGGCTCACTTCCGTGATTGTACTCTTTAAGGTTCTTACGGACATGTGCGCTTGAAACTGTCCATCTATATAAACTGTTGCGTTCCTGATCAGCATGGCGATACACTCCTTGCTTTTTTCAAAATGAGAAGACAGATTGTGATGACGATGGCAGTCAAAAGAAGAAGTACTGCGATGAAGGGAATGGCAAATTCCATTGCTGTTCCCGGTGCCTGATCAGATGCCAGGGCAAGTCCCAGCGCCGGAAGGAAAACCGTGATAAAGCCCGCAAAAGCTCCTTTGAGCGTGCGGGGAAAAGCAAGCGTAAGGAATGCGCGAAGCCGGGAGGCACCAAGGCACCGGGCTGCTTTTGCAAGGGCGGGGTCCAAAGCCTTCGCAAAGGAACAGGTGCACAGGATCATCAGCGGCAAAAGAAGAACAGCGATAGCCTCACAGGGCGCCGCATATCCGTTAATAGCTGTTAAAAAGGAGGTTGCAAACCCTTGGGGCAGCAGGGAGATCAGCCGGCCGCCATACAAAAGCGCAAAGCCGGCAAGGAAAAAGACAGGCATCAAACATGATACGAAAGCTGCCCGGTGCCGCCACAAGGCTAAAATGCAACCGGCAGGATAGCCCAGCGCAAGGGCCAAAAGAGTGGCATAAAACGCCGTTTCAAGCCCCGGAACAATGTTATTGTAACCGCCGGCATGGAGAAGCTGCGAAAAATCGGCCAGGGAAACAGCCGGCACAGCCCCTTCCTTCATGAACCAAAGGCCGGCAAGATTGACCGCAAGATGTATCAAAATGGCTGCCAGCCAAACCGGCAGTGGGAAGGCGCGTTTCATGGTGCGCATAAAGGCACCTCCTTCCCGGTGCTTGCGGGCGCGTCCGAGGCGGGAAGCTGCTCATCGCCGGATAAAAGGGCCGCCTTGGCGGTATCCCACCAGAGGAATACGCGGGTGCCGGGCAAAAAATGCTCCGCCTGCGGATCATCGCATAAAATCTCACGCCCGGTTGGCAATTTGGCAACCATGAGCCGGCGTCCCGATTCCTGGCGGAATTCGGTAAACAAGCCGCTTAACAGGCTGTCGGGCCGGGGCATGTCAAACAGCCGGACCTGTTCGGGGCGCAAACATAAAAGAATATCTTCGCCTATGGCAGGCGGCGGTCCCAAGGCTTGGGCAGGCAGCGTAAGCCCATCCATATCGATGGCTATCAGCCCGCCCGCCCGGCGCGCGGCAACAACGCCCGGCAGCAGGTTGGTAAGCCCCATGACCTGCGCCGCATCAACACTTTCAGGATGATGATATATCTCCTCCGGCGTTCCTGTTTGCTCGATACGCCCGGAAAGCATAAGCGCCATGCGGTGGGAAACAGCCATAGCCTCCTCCCGGTCGCGGGTGAGGTACAGGACAGAGAAGTGCCACTGCTGCTGCAATGCTTTCAAAAACGCCAATATCCGCCTTCGATCCCCTTCCATAAGCCCGGAAAAAGGATCGTCCAGCAGCAGGACCTGTGGCCGCAAAACAAGCGTACGGGCCAAAACAGCCATCTTGTACTGATAGTTGGTAAGCTGCCGGGGCCTTTTTCCCGCCGCATCCTCCAGGTCGGCAAGGGCCAGCATGTGCATCGCCCGGCCGCGCCGTTCCTTGCGGTGGAGGCCTTGAAGCTTAAGCCCGTAGACCACGTTTGCAAGAACGCTGCGATGGGGGAACAACGGCGTATCACCGAATATCGCGCGTATGCTCCGCTTATAAGGCTTCAGATCGGTCACATCCACGCCATCCAGCAGTATACGGCCGAAGGATGGCCGGGAAAGCCCCGCTATGATCTGGGTAAGAACGGTCTTACCGCAGCCGGAAGGTCCTATGAGCGATAAAAATTCTCCGGACAGCAGGGAAAAATCCACGCCCCGGAGCATAGCCGCCTGGCCGAATTGTTTTTGTATATTGTTTAGTTTCAAGGGAACCGGCGTCATGGCGGTGTCACCTTCCTTCCGCCGGGTGAAGTGGGTCATTTATGTATTGTAAGCCGGAGCTTATGGCCTGTCAACCGCCTAACAGTATCTTACAGACGTCCTCCAGTGTTTCAGCCTGGAAATCAGCGGGCGATTTTTCCTGTTTGTTATTGAACCCGCACAGGTGAATGGAGGCAAGGCCAGCCCGGCGGGCAGCCTCGATGTCGGCTGTAAGGCTGTCCCCCAGCAGGATCACGCTGCTTTTGTCGGTTATGTTCATCTTTTCCATGGCGATGAACAGCATTTTCGGGTCGGGTTTGGAACAGCCGATTTCTCCGCTGATGATGACATCTGTGATGTAGGGTGCGATTTGCGATTTTTGCAGCCTTGATCTTTGCACCGAGGCAATACCGTTGGTGACCAGCACGATGGGCATGACTTTATGCACCGTCTTCACAAATTCCAATGCGCCGGGCAGCAAAAAGGCGTATTGGCCCAAACGGTCGGTAAAACAATTGCCCATTTCCTCCGCTGTATGGGTAACGGCGGAAAAGTGATCGAGCAGCCGCCTGAAACGTTCGATCCTCAGTTCCTCCTGAGTGATTTCCCTTCTCTCTAAGGCTTTCCAAAGCGAATCGTTGATGCGGGAATACAATTCCGCGGTTTCTTCCGAAAAGGGCAGGCCGCAAAAGGATAACGCGTCCTTCAGCGCTGCCTTTTCCGCTGCGAAAAAATCAAAGAGCGTGTTGTCGGCGTCCGATAAAAGCAAGGAATATCTGCTTGCAGTCATGATCGTATCCTTTCCTGTGGTATATCTATAAGCTTACTTCACCCGGGTCGGATTTGCAATCCCTGTAAACGGATTTGTACCGGCGCAACTCGTAACAGTGTTTACAAGCTGGAAATGGGGGTATATACTTTATGGATTTTTCCGTAATTTTTGCGCAAAAAAGGAAGGAAAATGGCATTGCGCGGGGAAATTAAATGATTAACAGAAAAACATATCGGCTTTTGCTATTGCCCGACCTGAACTTTACCAACTTTCCCATGTGTATTCGTTTCTTTATAGAACATGATACCAAACCGACCAATCTCATGATATTTTAGGAGATAGGCCGATGCTTACACCCAAAAAACGTATGCGGAATCCAAATAAAATCGAGGCCCGGATCATACACCATTCATCCAACGGCGCTTTTGGTAAATCCATCTGGATTACCTTAATCTATTTGATGGTTGGCTGCCTTTGGATCGTTTTTTCCGATCTGATCGTTGAATCCATTTTCAAGGAATTGTCCAGCATAACCCTTGTCAGCATTGCCAAGGGTGTGTTTTATGTCGCTGCCACCGCTGCGCTGATCTTCTGCCTGGTGTATCCTTACCTGAAGGAGGCCAGTGCGTCCCAATTAAGCGCCCAGGCCGCCAATACCCTTTTGGAGTCTGCAAACGCTGAACTTACGAAAGAAAAGGAAAAGCTGGTGGAATCGGAAAGCAGGCTCCGGGCCAGCGAGGCGCTTTTCCGCTCCATATTTGATCAGGCTACTGTAGGTGTGTATATTGGCCATAGCAGCAAATATGTGAAAACAATCTTTGGCGACAGCCCGGCCGTCAACCCCATGTATTCCGCTATCACGGGAAGGACGCTGGATGAATTATCCTCCCTGAGATGGACGGATATAACGCATCCGGATGATCTGAAAGCTGATCTTGACAACTATGCAAAGCTTACGTCCGGCTTAATCAGCGGTTACGATTTGGAAAAGCGGTATATCAAGCCGGATGGTTCCCTTGTCTGGGTGCATATGAACATGTCCAGTCTGTATCTGGAGAACATGTCAAACTTCACCCATTTGTGCATTATAAAGGATATTACCGAGCGCAAGCAGCATGAGATCAAGCTGAAATATATGAGCGAGCATGATCCGCTGACGGGTGTTTATAACAGGAATCATTTTGAGGAAGTGTTCAACCGTGATCTTCAGATCCAACCTTCCATAAAAAGGGCACTTCTGCTTGCGGCGCTGAATGAATTTGGCGGGGTAAACGTAATTCATGGGTACGCTTACAGCGAAGTTCTGCTAAAGCAGGTTGCCGTTAAACTGGCCGAGCTTTCAACGCCGCACCGTCATCTATATCAAATTGCCGGCGACCGGTTCATCTTTTATGTCCGGCAGTATGAGTGCAAAGAAGAACTTCAAAAGCTTTGCCGGACCTTGATTGAGGTTCTGGATGCCTGCCTAAATGAGGTTCGGGTATACGGCACTGTCGGCGTTCTTGAGTTGGAAAGCGCGCAAACAAGTGTTGACGATATTTTGAAGCTTGCTTCCATCGCAGCCGAACACGCAGCCGCGAACCATACGGAAAGGTGCAGCTTCTTTGACAGGAATATGGAGGCCGCCGTCAACCGGAACGAACTCATCAAGTCCGAGCTCTTAAAGTGTGTGAGAAATGAAAGCGATACATCCCTCTATATGGTGTATCAGCCCATATTCCATGCCCAAACAGGTGCCATCTACGGGTTTGAAGCCTTGGCCAGGTTTACAGGCGACAGGGCGGGCCAGGTGCCTCCCAATGAATTTATTCCCATCGCCGAGAAAGCGCAATTGATTGTTCCTTTGGGCAAAAGGATCATACGGCTGGCCTGCGGTTTTTTGAAGCGCCTGGAGCTAAACGGCATTCATGACAAGGTGATCGCCATTAACATTTCCGCCGTTCAGCTGAAAAGGGATGATTTCCTTTCCGATCTTCTGGAAGCGGTCGCCGAGGCAAATGTAAGCGCAGGCAATATTACGCTGGAAATCACCGAATCAGTATTTTCCGACAGCTATCAAAAGATCAACGAAAAGCTTGGCGCCATTCGCGAAAAGGGGATCGCCGTCTCCATCGACGACTTTGGAACAGGATATTCCTCCCTGGCCAGAGAAATCGAATTGAATGTAAACTGCCTGAAATTGGATAAGCAGTTTATCGATGGGCTTATGATGCAGGATCAAGATGATGTGATCGTAGGGGACATTATCTCCATGGCCCACAAGCTTGGGCACAGCGTGGTTGCCGAGGGTGTGGAGCAGGATAAACAAAGGCAGTACCTTATCAATCATCATTGCGACTACATACAGGGATATCTTCTCAGCCGCCCGCTGTCCGAGGAAAAAGCATTCAAAATGCTTGGATGAAATTTTGACTTGCAACAAAATTTGCTTTGCGCTATAATAGTTGAATAAAGGCGATGACGGAGAACAAAGCCTGCTTAAAGGGCCAAGCCAAAGAGAGGACGGCCACCGGCTGAAAGCCGTCCGCACAGCCCGCAGGAAATTCACTCCCGAGCTTCCCCGCTTAAACCACTGAAGGGCCGGCAAAGCCGGCCTAGGCAAGGCTATTTTTTAAATGGCCGGGCCGTACCCGGTGCCGCCGCAGGCGGTGACGGGCGAAAAGGCAGTAGGCAGGGACGGGCACGCCCCCGTTATGAAGCGGCGAGCGCATAAGGTTTACGCCTGTGCGGAATTTGGGTGGTAACACGCGGCAGTATGCCTTCGTCCCATGGCTAGTCCTATGGCCTATGGGGTGAAAGGCTTTTTTATTGCCTGCGCAGCGGAAAGGGGAAAGAAAAATGGATATCCGGGAACAAATCGCTCTCTTACGGGACCGCCTTTTAATGGAGCTTCAGTCAGTCACCTCCACCCAGGCGCTGGAGGGCCTGAAGGTGAACATGCTGGGCAAAAAGGGCGACCTCACTGCGCTGCTTCGCATGATGGGGCAGCTTGAGCCGGCGGAGCGGCCCCAGGCCGGGCAGCTTATCAACAATGCCCGTGAGGAGTTTGAGACGCTGCTGAATGATAAGCAGGCGCTGCTTGGTAAAAAGGAGCGGGAGGAAGCTTTAAAGCGGGAAGCCATTGACGTGACAGAGCCCAGGGAACTGCCCTTGCTTGGCACGCCGCATCCCGTGACGCTGGTGCTCCGCGATATGGTGGAGTGCTTTGCCGGCATGGGCTTTGAAGTGGTGGAGGGCCCGGAGGTGGAACTGGACCACTATAACTTTGAACTGCTCAATATGCCCAAGAACCATCCCGCCCGGGATGCCCAGGATACTTTTTATATTGATGAAAACACGGTGCTTAGAACCCATACCTCTCCTGCCCAGGCACGCACCATGCTTACCCGCAAGCCGCCCATCCGCGTTATCTGCTCCGGCCGTGTCTACCGTGCCGACGAGGTGGACGCCACCCATTCCCCGGTATTCCATCAGTTGGAAGGGCTTGTAGTGGATAAGGATGTGACCATGGCCGATCTGCGGGGCACGCTGGAGGCGTTTGCCAAGCGGCTTTACGGGCCGGATATGCAGATCCGCTTCCGTCCTTCTTTCTTCCCCTTCACGGAGCCGAGCGCCGAGGTGGACCTGACCTGCGTAGCCTGCCATGGCGCGGGCTGCCGCATCTGCAAGGGCACCGGCTGGATAGAGGTGCTGGGCAGCGGTATGGTAAACCCCAAGGTGCTGGATATGTGCGGCATAGACAGCAGCGTTTATTCGGGCTTTGCATTTGGCATAGGCCTGGACCGTATTGCCACGCTGCGCTACGGGATCAGGGACATGCGGCTTATGTTCGAAGGCGACGTACGCTTTTTGTCGCAGTTCCGCTAAGACGAGGAGGGATGAAGATATGAAGCTTCCCATGCAATGGATCAAGGAATACGCGCCCATCCCCGTGGATGCAAAAACCTATCAGGACCGCATGATCTGGACCGGCACGGCGGTGGAAGGCGTGGAAGCCCTGGGTGAGGATATTGAAAAAGTGGTGGTGGGCCGCGTGCTCACCGTTGATAAGGTGGAAGGCAGCGACCATTTGCACGTATGCTCCGTGGATGCGGGGCAGAGCGCGCTTTTGCAGGTCGTATGCGGTGCGCCAAACGTTAAGCCAGGCATACTTGTGCCGGTAGCCCTGGAAGGAGCGAAGCTCCCCGGCGGCGTGAAGATCAAAAAGGGCAAGCTGCGCGGCGTCATGAGCGAGGGCATGCTCTGCTCTGCCACGGAGCTTACCGTACCCCAGGAATTGTACCCCTCCGTTGGCGACGCGGGTCTGCTCATTTTTCAGGAGGAATACCCGCTTGGGACCGATGTGAAAACCATCTTCGGCCTTGACGATACTGTCGTCGATTTTGAGATACTGGCCAACAGGCCCGACTGCCTGTGCGTTTGGGGTGTGGCCAGGGAAACGGCGGTGGCCCTGAAAACCAGCTTTCAAAAGCCATCAATCAACGTAACGGAAGCGGATGGCAACATCCAAACCTTTGTGAAGGTCACGGTGGAAGACACTGATTTTTGCCCCCGGTACGTGGCAAGAGTCGTTAAAAACGTACGGGTTAAGCCTTCGCCCCTTTGGCTGCGCAAATACCTGTACGGCGCCGGCATGCGCTCCATTAACAATGTAGTGGATATCACCAACTTTATCATGCTGGAAACGGGCCACCCTATGCACGCCTTTGATCTTTCAAAAGTGCGGGGTGGGGAGATCATTGTCCGCAAGGCAAAAGCCGGCGAAATCATCAAGACGCTGGACGGCAAGGAACGAGATCTAACTGGGATCGAGCTTCTTATCTGCGATGGCGAAGGCCCCACCGGTGTTGCCGGCATCATGGGCGGTGAGGAAAGCGAGATAACCGAAAGCACCAGGACGCTTATGTTCGAGTGCGCCGCTTTTGACCGCACCGGCACCCGCCTGGCTGCCAGAAGCCTCGGCATGCGCACGGAAGCCAGCGGCAGGTTTGAGAAGGGCGTCAGTCCAAAAACTGCGATGGAGGCAATGCAGCGGGCCTGCCAAATGATCAACCTGCTGGATGCCGGGGATGTGGTGCCGGGCATCATCGATGTATACCCGAACCCGCAAAAGCCGCAGGTGATTCATGCTTCCCTTTTAAGGATTGCAAAGCGCACCGGCGTGGCTATTCCCGCGCAGGCAATGGTGGAAATATTGAAAAGCCTGCACTTTGAAGTAAAGGTAAACTCTGATGAAATCGACGTTACCGTGCCCGACTTCCGCCAGGATGTGGAGGGAGAGGCCGACCTTTCCGAGGAAGTGCTGCGCATTTATGGCTATGAGTCCATCCCCGCAACGCGTTTAAGGGGCGAAGCCACCCCCGGCGGGCGCAGTACCTTCATGCGTTTTCGCGACGCGCTGGGCTTAAGGCTTAACGGCTTGGGCCTCAGTGAAATCATGAACTTCTCTTTCATCAGCCAGAAGGCCATAGAAAAGCTGAACCTTGCCAGGGAAGACGGCCGGAATAAGCCTCTGATGTTATTGAATCCCCTGGGGGAGGATACCCGCGTCATGCGGCCCAGCCTGGTCCCCGGCATGCTTCAAACTTTGGCCCTGAACATGAACAGGGGCAATGAAAAGGCATGGCTGTATGAAGTAGCCGCGGTATTTGACATGAACAAACCAACTGAAGAGAACCTGCCCACGGAAACGCCCACCCTTTGCATCGGGCTTTACGGTGGCCAGGCGGACTTCTACACGCTGCGGGATATTGTCAGTACGCTGTTGACCGTCTGGGGCATCAAAGCGGAAATCGCCCCAGGTGGGGAAAGTTATCACCATCCGGGCCGGTGCGCCGTGCTGACGGTAAACGGGCAGAGGCTGGCGGTGCTGGGTGAAGTGCATCCCGATACCATGGAAGCCTTTGATATGCCGGAACGGGGCCTCATTGCAGAAATCGATTTAAGCCTTGCAAGCTCCCTGGCCGTGCTCATGGGGGATGTGAACCCACTGCCCCGCTACCCCGCCGTGAGCCGGGACCTGGCTCTAGTGATGGCGGAAAGCCAGCCCGTAGGCCCCGTGATGGCGGCCATGGAAAAGGCGGCTGGTGTACTGCTGGAAGAATGCCGCATGTTCGATGTGTACCGCGGCGCACAGCTTGGCGAAGGCAAAAAATCCGTAGCCTTCTCCCTCTCCTTCCGGGCCGCCGACCATACGCTAACCGAGGCTGAAATTACGGCGGCGATGGAAAAGGTGCTAAAGGCATGCGCGCAGGATTTTAACGCTGTAATCCGCTCCTAGGGGGCACTGCCCCCTAGGGATCCCCGCCCAAGGGATATATCCCTTGGGAATCCCCGTCTTTGGACAATAGGAAATCTGCTTTTCTCCGGTAAGATCAGGCCGGAAGAAGCAGATTTTTTATTACACCCTGAAAATAAAGATTGAAAGGAACATACTAAGGCTTCCCCTTGAGGGGAAGCTGTCGACAAAGGAGACTGATGAGGTGTTAATAGATAGGCAGACGTTTGCAGCTAAACACCTCATCCGGCGCTGCGGCGCCACCTTCCCCTCAAGGGGAAGGCTTTTGGAAAGCCTCCCACCGCGAGGGATGCGCTCCCATTTGCATTAGTAATACAGCTATAAAAAATATACCCCTACCGGAACAGTCGAGCTGC
This sequence comes from Bacillota bacterium, assembly GCA_023415715.1. Taxonomy (GTDB): domain Bacteria; phylum Bacillota; class Clostridia; order Christensenellales; family Aristaeellaceae; genus JAEWAH01. The sequence goes on along the minus strand of JAEZJP010000031.1, from coordinate 33,206 downwards.
GGAAGAGGCGTTCTGTTATTTATACTGAAGAAGGGATTCTCAAGGGATAAATACCATCTGGCTCAATCGGCGCGCTGCTACGCTTCCGCTTGCATCGCTTGTTTCGCCAGCCTCCTCCGCCTCGCTTCCTCCCTCCATCTGGCTCAATCGGCGCGCTGTCTCGCTGCCGCTCGCATCGCTTGTTTCGCCAGCCTCCTCCGCCTTGCTTCATCCGCCACAGGCGGCGCTTCGGCTGCGGAGCCACAGGCGGCGCTTCGGCTACGGAGCCTTTTGCAGGGGTTCTTAGGGGACAGCGTCCCCTAAGTCCTGTATCAGCGCCTGCACGTCTTCCTCCCGGGTGGCCCAGGAGGTGCAGATACGGACGGCGGTATGGTTTTCGTCGGTCTTTTCCTGGAAAGAGAAGGCGTACTTGTCCGACAGTTTCACCAAGACCTCATCCGGCAGGATGGGAAACTGCTGATTGGTGGGGGATTCCACAAGGAAGGGAACATTCAGGCGGCGCAGCGCGTCCCTTACCGTCATAGCCATGCGTTGGGCATGGGCGGCGATGGAAAGATACCGATCCTCCTGGAACAATGTCAAAAACTGCACGCCCAGCAGCCAGCCCTTGGCAAGCATCCCGCCGCGCTGCTTGATAAAATAACGAAAATCGGGTTTCAGGGCAGGATTTACAATTACAACCGCTTCGCCAAACAGCGCACCCACCTTGGTGCCGCCGATATAAAACACATCGCACAGCCGGGCAATATCGGGAATGGATACGTCATTGCCTTCCCCGCACAGGCCATAGCCCAGGCGCGCGCCATCCAGGAACAGATACAGGTGATGCTTATCGCAGACTTGCCTAAGCGCCGTAAGCTCCGCCAAAGAATAGAGTGTGCCCACTTCCGTGGAGAAAGAAATGTAGACCATGCCGGGCTTGACGGTATGCTCAAAATCAGCCTGCAGGGTAACTTCCCTTTCCACCTGTTCGGCGGTGATCTTTCCGTCAGGGCTATTCACAGCCAGTACCTTATGGCCGGTTGCTTCGATGGCGCCCGTTTCGTGAACGCTGATGTGGCCGGTATGGGCGCACAATACGCCCTGATGCGGGCGCAGCGCGGCTGAGATCACAGTGGTGTTGGTCTGCGTGCCGCCCACCAGAAAATGTACGTCGGCATGATGGCAATGGCACTTTTCCCGGATTTGCGCTGCCGCCTGATTGCATATGTCATCCGTTCCATAGCCGGGGTACTGCATAAAATTGATAGCATTGAGCTTTTCCAATATCGAGGGATGGGCCCCTTCCTGATAATCGCTGCAAAACAGAATCATTTGTACGCCGCCTTTATATTATTCATAAGTGCCTATGGCCAAGATATCCGGAATGGCGCGGGCGTTTTCGGAAACACCCTGGCCACTGCCAAGTTCAACGCTTTTGCCCATGAATACCATGGCGGAGGTGCCGCCGCCGTCCAGGTTTAGCGCGTCGGTGCAGCCCAAGTCGTAGAGCGTTTCCGCCATGAACTTCAGGCCGCAGCCATCGGAAAAGTCGGTGCGGCCTTCCACCAGCATGCCGATGTAGTGGCCCGGCTCAATGATGCCGATGGCGCTGCGGGGCTCCTCATGGGTGAAGTTGGTGTACATGTCCGGGTTGATGATGCCATCCCTAAGCAATATGGGGCCGAAAGCAAGCACTTCCGTGGCACCCATGTCGATATACTCCTGGGCGGTGTGCTCGTAAGACTCGTACACCTTCATATCCCCATTGGGGAAGAAGGCGGCTGTATCCAGGCTGGGCAGCGCCAGCATGGGATCGCTATACGTTTTGCTGTAGATGATTTCGCCGTTTCTGATAATAATGCCGGTGCGTTTGTCATTGGCCACACGGTAGGAGTAAAAATCTCCGTTCTGGGCGTAGACCACCTTGTTGTCAATTGCCATGGTCTCCGGCAGGCCGTTGGAACGGCCGGGATGCTCCTCATTGAATGTTATGGTACGCATCGGCTCATTTTCGCTGCGGATGTCGGCGATATACCATACCAGTTTGGTGGGAGTGGAACGGCGGTAACGGGTAATTTCCACCCTCAGGTCCTGGGTGATATACATCCAGGAGCCATTCTCCCAATCGTTCACAACATGGGGCTCCATGCCCTCGGGCAGATATCCGGCATCCTTCACAGGATCAAAGGCCGGATAGGCAGTTGCCCCCACCTGTGCTTGAGTATCTTCCAACAAAGCGGAATTTATTGGTAATAACAGAAGCGCAGCCACCACAATGATGGCAAACTTTCGAATCAACCGCATGCATCCGCACCTCCTTGGACAAGGTATATGATGTGACCTATTTCAATATTATAGAATTGGGACAAACATTCGTCAATAATAATCTTAACAATATATTGCAAATACATGACAATTTTACATCATTTTCGCTGACTGTGGAAGTTTTTCTGACTTTCCCATATAATACGATTTAATCATCCCTGCAATTCCGCGAAAAAAGGAGCGGGTATTATGCGGTTTACCAAGATGCACGGGATAGGTAATGATTATATTTATGTGAACTGTTTTGAGGAGTCCGTGGCGGACCCACGGGAGCTGGCTATCGCCATGAGCAAACCCCACTTTGGCGTGGGGGCGGACGGGCTTGTACTATTGGAACCCAGCGACACGGCGGATTTCGGGATGCGGATATTCAATGCCGACGGCAGCGAGGCGCAGATGTGCGGCAACGCCTCCCGCTGCATTGGAAAGTATGTGTATGAGCGGGGACTGACCAATAAAACGGAGATCATGCTGCGCACCCTTAGCGGACTTAAGCAATTAAAGCTTACCGTAGATAACGGCAAGGTTACAAAGGTGCGGGTGGATATGGGCTCGCCGGAATTGAATCCAAGGCTCATCCCTGTTAACCTGCCAGGCGAAATGGTGCTGGACCACCGTGTTGCGGCTGCTGGGCATACGTATCAGATCACATGCGTCAGCATGGGCAATCCCCATGCCGTAATATTCGTGGAGGATCCGAACCTTGTAAACCTTCCCGTAGTAGGTTCGGCCATTGAAAATCATTCCCTCTTTCCCCAGCGCACCAATGTGGAGTTTGTGAAGGTCATACGCCGTGACCTGATACAAATGCGGGTGTGGGAACGGGGCTCGGGCGAGACAATGGCTTGCGGCACCGGGGCCTGCGCGTCGCTGGTGGCGTCGGTTTTGCAGGGCAGGGCAGACCGTGAAGCAACATTGAAACTTTTGGGCGGGGACCTTATAGTGGAGTGGTCCGCCGGGGATAACCATGTATATCAGGAAGGGCCGGCGGAGTTTGTGTTTGACGGTAACTGGCTGCTGTAATACAAAAGCAACAAGGAGGCAAAAGTATGCTGCGCATCAATGAAAACTATCAAAAGCTGCCCGGCTCCTACCTTTTCGCGGAGATTGCAAGGCGGGTGAAATCCTTTCAAGGGGAAAACCCGGGTGCGGACATCATTCGCCTTGGCATTGGCGATGTAACACAGCCCCTGTGCCCCGCGGTGATTGCGGCTATGCACAAGGCTGTGGATGAAATGGCCGATGCCCGTACCTTCCGCGGCTATGGCCCGGATTTTGGCTATGATTTTCTGGTGAACGCCATACGGGAGAACGATTATGCTTCGAGAGGCGTTTCCCTGGAGTATGACGAAGTATTCATTTCCGATGGGGCCAAGTGTGACGTAGGCAACATACAGGAGCTGTTTTCTGCGGACTGCCGCATAGCCGTTACCGATCCCGTATACCCCGTGTATGTGGACAGCAACGCCATGGCGGGCCGGGCGGGAGATTATGGGCCTAACGGGAAATGGACCAACCTTACATACCTTGCCTGCAATGAGGAAAACGGCTTTGTGCCTTCGCTTCCGAAGGAACCGGTGGATGTGATCTACCTGTGCTATCCCAACAATCCTACGGGTACTACGCTTACTAGGGAGCAGCTCAAAGTGTTTGTGGACTACGCCAGGGAGTTTGGCGGCCTCATCATCTATGACTGCGCCTACCGTGCCTATGTGACGCGGCCCAACATCCCCCTTTCCATTTACGAGATAGAGGGCGCCAAGGATGTGGCCATCGAGTGCAATTCCTTCTCCAAAACGGCCGGATTTACCGGCACCCGCTGCGCCTATACCGTGGTTCCCCATGCTGTCAAAGGCCTGGGCATGGGCGGGGAAAAGGTTTCGTTGAACGACCTGTGGAAGCGGCGCATGGCTACCAAGTTCAACGGCGTCAGTTACCCCGTACAGGTTGGCGCCGCCGCTATCTATACCCCGGAAGGGCTCAAGCAGATCAAGGCTACCATTGCCTATTACATGGAAAACGCGAAGATCATCCGGGAAGCACTGGTCGCCCAGGGAATGAAGGTGTTCGGCGGCGTGGACGCGCCTTACATCTGGCTGAAGGTTAAGGAGGGCATGACCTCCTGGGAATTCTTCGATCTTCTGCTTACAAAGCTTCATTTGGTCGGTACGCCAGGCTCAGGCTTCGGCCCAAGCGGCGAGGGATACTTCCGCCTGACAGCCTTCAACACCCGGGAAAATACGGTACGGGCCACAGAAAGGCTAAAAGGCCTGTAAAATGACGAAAAAAGACGAATAAAAAGTGCGCGGTATATACTTGCCGTTCGCTTGACAGAAGCGCCCTGGTATTGTATAACAAGTGAGGGCGCTTTTGTTATGCGCCTTGGGCCGTCTGCAACGAAGCCGGCGGCGGAAGGAGGGGCCTCATGATCCGCACCATCGTTGGCGCCAACTGGGGAGACGAGGGCAAGGGAAAAGTGACGGACGTGCTGGCGGAAAAAAGCGACATTGTGGTCCGCTTTCAGGGCGGAGCCAACGCTGGGCATACCATCATCAATGAATACGGCAAGTTCGCGCTCCATTTGCTGCCTTCCGGCGTGTTTCATCAGCATATCGTGAATGTCATAGGACCTGGCGTCGCCTTTAACATTGAGTCGCTTCTGCATGAACTCAGTACCCTGGTGGACCGCGGCGTGCCCAAGCCCAAAGTGCTGATTTCCGACCGTGCGCAGGTGATGATGCCCTACCATATTGATTTTGACAAGTACGAGGAGGAGCGGCTGGGAGGCAATTCCTTCGGCAGCACCAAGTCGGGCATAGCGCCTTTCTATGGCGACAAGTACCTTAAAATAGGTCTTCAGGTATGCCAGCTTTACGATGAAAATATGCTCAGGGAGAAGCTGCAAAATGTGGCTGCCCTGAAAAACCCCATGCTTGCCCACCTGTATGGCAAGCCTCCCATTGATGTGGATTCGCTGGTGGAAACATACTCATCGCTGGCCAGGCTGATAAAGCCCATGGTGTGCGATACTACCATATACCTTCATCAGGCGGTGAAGGAAGGTAAAACCATCCTGCTGGAAGGGCAGTTGGGCTCACTGCGCGACCCGGACCACGGCATCTATCCCTACACCACCTCCTCCTCACCCCTGGCGGGATTCGGCACAGTGGGCGCGGGTGTGCCGCCCTGGGACATGAAGGACATTTATTGCGTCACCAAAGCTTACTCCAGCTGCGTGGGAGCGGGCCCCTTTGTAACGGAGCTATTTGGTGACGAAGCGGTAGAATTGCGCAACCGCGGCGGCGACGCCGGTGAATACGGCGCCACCACCGGCCGGCCCCGCCGGGTGGGCTGGTTTGACGCGGTGGCCACCCGCTACGGTGTAATGGTGCAGGGCGGTACGGAAGCGGTGCTCACCAACCTGGATGTGCTGGGTTATTTGAAGGAGATCCCCGTGTGCGTCGCGTATGAGATCGACGGGGAAAATACAGAGCAATTCCCCACCACACCAAGGCTCATGCGCGCCAAGCCCGTGTATGCCATGCTTAATGGTTGGGAGAGCGATATACGCACCGTACGTCAATATGAACAGCTGCCTGAAAACTGCAAGCGTTATGTGGCATTCCTGGAAAAACAGATAGGCGTTCCCATCCGCATGGTGTCAAATGGGCCCCGGCGGGAAGAAATACTGTATAGAAGAGCATAGCACAAAGGGGTGCCGGCAATGCCGGCGCCCTTATGGCTATCTGGAGGAGAAAATGCCCATCCTGGACATCCATGCGCATATTTATCCCGATATTATCGCTCAAAAAGCCTCCTACACCATCGGGGAATTTTATCACCTCCCCATGCATCACGACGGTACGCTCAAATCGCTTTTGAATGAGGAAGCGGCGGCGGGAATAACAAAGATGGCGGTGCATTCCGTAGCTGTCACCTGGGAAAAGGTGGCCCGCATCAATGATTTTATTGCCGGTGCGGTAAAGGAGCATGAAAACCTGACCGGATTTGCCACCATGCATCCTGACCATCCGCATATCGCCTCGGAAATCGACAGGGCTGTGGGTCTTGGCTTGAAAGGCCTGAAGCTGCACCCGGATTTTCAACATTTCAACATCGATGATGAAAAGGCATACCCCATCTACGAGGCCATTGAGGGGCGCATACCGCTGCTCATCCATACAGGGGACAGACGCTATGAAACCAGCCGGCCCGAGCGCATGGCCAAGGTGCTGGACAGGTTTCCTAGGATGCAAACCATATGCGCCCACCTGGGAGGGTGGTCGCAGTGGGAGGATGCCCACCGGATTTTGGCCGGGCGCTCCAACGTGTGGGTGGACACCTCTTCCAGCCTGTATGCCATCTCTCCGGCGGCGGCCAGGGATGTCATTGAACACTATGGCGTGGACAGGGTGCTTTTCGGCACCGACTACCCCATGTGGACGCCGGCGGAGGAACTGGGCCGCCTGCAGGCACTGGGCTTTTCATCTTCGGATATGGAAAAGGTGCTTTTCACAAACGCGGCGAACCTGCTTGGTTTGGCAGCATAAGGGAGGCTTCTTATGATCGCCATCATGGATTACGGTATGGGAAACCTGCGCAGCGTGCAAAAGGCGTTTGAATACCTGGGGTATCAGGCGGAAATCACGGATGATTTTGATGTGGTTCTGGCGGCGGACCATGTGGTGCTGCCGGGTGTAGGCGCCTTCCGTGATGCCATGGCGCGTTTGAAGGAAACCGGCCTGTGTGAGGCGGCGCTGGAAGTTGCCAGGCGGAAGATTCCCTTCCTTGGCATCTGCCTTGGCATGCAGCTTATGTTTGAGGCCAGCGAGGAAAACGGGCATTATGAGGGGCTTGGGCTATTGCCTGGCACCGTCACCCGCTTTCCGGAGATGGGTCTGAAAATCCCCCATATGGGTTGGAATACGCTGGACACGAAGGATTGCGTGCTGTTTGACACGGGGCTTAACCCTTGCGTGTATTTTGTGCACTCCTATCTGATGGCTGGCATTTCACCGGAATGGACGATGGCGACCGCCCATTACGGCATACCGTTCACCGCCGTGGCACAAAAGGGCACGGTGGTGGCTGCCCAGTTCCACCCGGAAAAAAGCGGGGAAGACGGCCTGAATATGCTCAGGCGCTTTGCCGCCTGGAACCCGCCGAAGGATGAACGCAGCGAGCCTTCCGCATTGGAGCGGAGCGACAATGCGAAACACCGTACAAACGAAGCGCTCTGCGGTGCGAAGGAGGCATAAATTATGCTGCTCAAACGCATTATCCCCTGCCTGGATATAAGGGACGGCCGGGTGGTGAAGGGAGTCAATTTCGTGAATATCCGCGACGCCGGCGATCCGGTGGAAGCCGCTGTGTGGTACAACGGGCAGGGCGCGGATGAACTTGTGCTTTTGGACATCAACGCCTCCCATGAGGGCCGGGGCACTATGCTGGACGTGACATCCAGGGTGGCGGAGCAGGTGTTCATTCCCTTTACTGTAGGCGGCGGCATATCGGACCTTACGCAAATCCGGGATCTATTGCGCCTGGGGGCGGACAAGGTGTCCGTCAACAGCCCGGCGGTGAAAAATCCGGATTTCATTGAGGAAGCGGCGCTGCGTTTTGGCAGCCAGTGCATTGTGCTGGCCATGGATGTGAAGCGGCGTTCTGGCGGCGGCTGGGATGTATACATCAACGGCGGCCGTGTGAACACCGGCAGGGATGCTTTGGAATGGGCCGCGGAGGGCGTTAAAAGGGGAGCGGGGGAAATACTGCTAACCAGCATGGACACCGACGGCGTGGGGGAGGGCTTTGACCTTAACGTCACAAAGGCTGTTGCCGACGCGGTGGGCGTACCTGTGATCGCCTCCGGCGGCGCGGGAAACATGCGCCATTTCCGGGACGTGCTCCAAGAAGGCGGTGCCGACGCGGCGCTGGCCGCCACGCTGTTTCATTTCCGCATACTTACGATAAAGGCCTTGAAAGAATACCTTCGCGGCGAAGGTGTCCCGGTTAGGCTCAAGCCTTGACAAGCTTTGTCTACCGCTCACGGAGGAATCATGAATCTTGAGCAGAAGCTTCAAGAAGCGCTGTCCCTTTATCAGTTGAAAAACCCTTCCGCTGCCCTGATCCGCCACAATGAAAACGCAACCTGGAAGGTAACGGACGGGGCGGGCAGCGCATATGTCCTGCGTATTCACAGGCCGCGGGAAGGCTTTTCCCAAGTAATATTTTCGCAGAATAAGGAAGCAGCATTGCGGGGAGAGCTGCATATACTGACAGCCCTGAATGCGTATACGGACGTTCCTGCTCAGATTCCGGTGAAAAACCTGCAAGGCGATACCCTGACAAAGCTAAGCGGCGGGGAATATGCCACAATGCTTACTTGGCTTGAGGGCAGCACCTTGGAAAATGCGGAAACCACTCCTGAACTATTGCATGAAGTGGGCCGCATGACGGCCTGCATGCACCGCCTATTTCAAACGTGTTCTGAACTTCCATCCCCCGCAGGCCATGATTATGACAAGCAGCTTATGGGCAGTATGATCGGGAAGTTTCAGGATATGGAACGGGCAAACGTTGTCTCCCCAAATTATGTTCAGGGAATGACCGCCTGCCTTTTGGAAATCAAACGGCGTATGGCGGAACTGGACCTTAAGGATCATGCGTTTGGCGTCGTGCACTCGGATCTGTCCAAGTCCAACATGCTGTTGTGCGATAAATGCGTGGCTCCCATCGATTTTGGATTGTGGGGATACGGCTACTATTACATGGATTTGGGAGGGTTGGCTTCCCATTATACGGAGCCCTGGCAGCAGGCTGCGATTTTTGAGGGGTATGAGAGCGTGGCGAACATCCGTGTAAAGCGGCGCTATGTGGACCCGTTTATCTGCCTTGGCATTCTGTTGTACGTATGCACCTTCGCGGAAAGCGTGTATAAGGAAGAATGGTTCCCAAAGGCATTGGAACGCTGGACCAATACATATTTCCTTCCAATTTTGGGTGAATAAGCAGGGGCTTTAGCGGATTTCCTGCCACCAATTTGCCGTGTCAGGATAAAACATCTCTATCTTGGGAACGATTCCCATAGTGTACGGGATTGATTATTTACAAGTAAGAATGAATTTTGCTTGTGGATAAACGGAACATTTTGTATAATAGACTGGTGAAGCTGGTTCGAAGTGAAAAGGAGTGCCGTGTTTTGAGCGATAATGAACAAAATCGCCTTAAGGGCCGTATTCCGGCGCGAGCGATGTATGAAAAAGCAGAACAGGTTCCTCCGCCTCAAGGTATGAGGCAAGACATGGCCCAGCGTGTGGACCGTGGCCGCATGCCCGTAAGTGGGGAGCCTGCGCCGCGTTACGTTCCTGCCCAGGCCCAATATGTGAGCAAACGCGTCAGCCGCTCTCCGGAAGAAATGTCCGGCGGCAGCGATTCCATGCAGCTTCCCTCACAGGGAGTTGAGCGGCATCGCCGTTCCCAGCGGCATGCAGGCGCCGAAATGGACATGCCGGAGCGGGAGGCGCCCCGTATGGTTCAGCCCCCTGTGCGGGTGCCGGGCCCTGCGCCCCGTGCGCCAATGGATAATGGACCGATGTATGGGCAGGGCAGGCCCCAGGCGCCCGGCGCCAATTATGCCCGCAATGCCCGGCAGGAGGAATTCGCTCCCGCCAGGCCAAGGCAGTCCCAGCCGGTGCCTTCCTACCTGGAAGAGGAAGAGGAGGATGCACCCCGGCGTGGCCGTGCGGGCCTGATGGTACTGTTGGCTCTGGTGCTGATTGCGGCACTCTTCCTTGGCGGGCTGTATTTTCTTCTGCCTCCCAAAGATGATTCGCAAAGCGGCGGAATCATCAACACGCTCAATGATGTGAAGCAAACCATTACCGAAGAGGTCGGGAATTTTTACAAGAGCGTTAAAAACATTATCGCTCCGGAAGTAAAAGAACCCGCCCAGGTGCAGGACTTCCAGGTGGTTCCCTCCTCCGGACAGGCGCCGGTGGAGCTGGCCTTCACCATCACAACCACCAAAACGGTGGAAGGCGTCCGTGTCATGGATGCTCAGGGCCAGATGCTGGTGGAGCAAAACGTTCCCCTGGTAAGTGAGGAAAAAAGGATCATCTGGTCTTTGAAGCTCTCGCTGCAGGATGCCTATTCCGGCCAGATGTCGGCCCAGGTGCTGTCTGAGGAGAATTGGCTGGACAGCGGCAAGACGGTGCAGGTGAGCATCGTCGCGCCCATTGTGACGCCTTCGGAAACGCCCGTTATGGCAACCCAGACGCCGCCTCCTTCCGCAACGGAAGAGCAAAAGTCTGCTCAAACGCCCTCTCCCACAGAGGTGCCTACAGAAGAGCCAACGGAGGAACCTGCCAATACGCCGGAGCCTACCGAAACGCCCGAACCCACCCCAGAACCTACCGCCACACCGGAACCCACGCCTGTACCCAGCCCCAGCCCCACCCCCATGCCTTATATGACGGCGGGCGCGGCGGAAGGCACCGATCCCAGCCAGCTTAAGCTTACCACCAAGGCTTATAACGGGACCAAGGCCACAAACGAATATGAGCGCGCTGTACCCGTTAAAATGAACGGCCCGGCTGATTATGCTGCCTGGTCCGGCGCGGTGCTCACATTCCGCGACGGCCCCTTCCGTCAGAATGCGGCGTACGGCACGGTGGATGTACAGGAAAACAAGCTGGAAGTGGCCTGGAGCGCGCCTATGGGTGGCATCGCATCCTATTATGGCGCGGGCTGGACGGGGCAGCCGGCAATCGTCAAGTGGACCAAGGAAATCCGCGAGATGATGAACCTGACTGATGAGAAAAAGGCTGTCACCGCTTTGAAGGAAGTCATACTTGCTTCCCAGGACGGAAAGATATACTTCCTGGATTTGGCCGACGGGCAGCCCACCCGCGATCCCATCAATGTGGGCTATCCTTTGAAGGGCTCCGTCTCCGTCGATCCCAGGGGCATGCCCATGCTCTCCGTGGGCCAGGGCGTCAGCAAGATCAACAATAAGGCGGGGGATGTAGGCTTCTTCCTGTTCAACCTTATCGATCAAAAGCAGTTGATGTTCCTAAATGGCCGGGACAAGAACGCCTATTGGGAAAACGGCGTGTTTTACGGTTCCTCCCTGCTGGACCGTAGCAGCGATACTATGATCATCGCCGGGGGAAGCGGAATGCTCTATACCGTTTCGCTGAACACCACATTTGATTTGGCTACAGCCAAGCTGGATATAGACCCCAAGATTTCTTCCTATAAGGCAAAAACATCCAATCAGAAGAACACGAAGACCGCTATCGACGGCAGCGTGGCCATGTATGGAAATTATGCTTACTATGCCGACGCCGCGGGCATATTGCAGTGCGTGGATGTAAACACCATGAAGCCTGTATGGGCCGTGGAAACCGATGACAATACGGACGCCACCGTAGCTTTGGATTTTGATGATGACGGCGCGCTGGCATTGTATACCGGGAATACCGTCAAGGAGCAGGGCAAGGATGGCATCTGCACCATCCGCCGCCTGAACGCCCTGACCGGCGAACAGGAATGGTCCTACCCGGTGAATGTGGAATATGATACCAACGAAACAGGCGGCTGCATGGCTTCTCCGGTGGTTGGCCAGCAGACTATCGGCAATCTGGTAATCTTCACCGTGGCCAAGACGCCCGAGGGCGGCCAGATCATCGCCCTTGACAAAAAGTCGGGCCATATGGTCTGGCAGCAGCCCATGTCCAGCTACAGCTGGAGTTCCCCCGTGGCCGTGTACAACGCAAACGGCGACGCGTGGATCATCCAGGGAGACAGCAAAGGCGTGCTGCAATTGATGGACGGGCAGACCGGTGCTGTCATGAACAGCATCCAGCTGGAAGGCGCCATCACCGGTTCTCCCGCTGTGTATAACGATATGCTGGTGGTGGGCACCAGCGGCAAGGGTGTCAGCAAAATTTACGGTATCAAGATCAAGTAAACAATATGAAAGCGGGGCCATCCGGCAGGATATAAGGCGCAACATGCCTTTGCTTCCGGGCGGCCCTGTTTTTGTGGATTGAACAAAAGAAAAGGGGAAGCGCATATGGCCAAGCGGTATTTGGTTGCCCTGGACCAGGGAACTACCAGTTCCCGGGCGGTGGTTTTTGAGGAAAGCGGCCGGGTGATGGCCGCCCATGGCATCGAGTTTCCGCAAATTTATCCCAAACCCGGCTGGGTGGAACACGATCCCAGAAGCATACTGGAAACGCAAACCGAGGCACTGAAAACCGCGGTAAAGCTGTCCGGCGTTGCCGTAGAGGATATCGCGGCCATAGGCATTACCAACCAGCGGGAAACCACACTTGTATGGGACCGCAATACCGGCGAGTGCGTGTGCAACGCCATCGTTTGGCAGTGCCGCCGCACCGCGCCGTACGTGGAGCGATTAAAAGCTTCAGGCAATGCCGGGTTGATCAAAGAAAAGACTGGCCTTGTTCCGGATGCTTATTTTTCCGGAACAAAGCTGGCCTGGATATTGGATACGTATAAGCTGCACAAGAGGGCTGAATTAGGGGAACTGTGCTTCGGCACGGTGGACAGCTTTCTTTGCTGGCATCTGGTGCAGGGCCGCCCCCATGTGACCGACGCCACCAATGCCAGCCGTACCATGCTTTTCAACCTCAAGACCCAGCAGTGGGACAAGGAACTTTTATCCCTTCTGGATATTCCAGAATCGGTACTGCCGCAGGTGGTGGATAGTTCCCAGGTCATCGGCATGCTGGATGCGTCCATCCTGGGCCGGCCCATCCCTGTGGCGGCCATGGCTGGGGATCAGCACGCTTCACTGTTCGGCCAGGCCTGCCACAAAGCCGGCATGGTGAAGAACACTTACGGCACCGGCTGCTTCATGCTGATGAACACGGGCGAAACACCGGTTGCCTCCAAGCACGGCCTCTTGACCACCATGGCCTGGCGCATCGGCGGCAAGCCCTGTTATGCATTGGAGGGCAGCGTGTTCATGGGCGGCGCGGCCATCCAGTGGCTGCGGGATGAACTCAAGATGATTTCAAGCGCCGCGGAAAGCGAAATCCTTGCCGCATCGGTGAAGGACACGGGCGGCGTGTATCTGGTGCCCGCCTTTACGGGCCTGGGCGCGCCATGGTGGGATATGTACAGCCGGGGCACCATTGTGGGGCTCACCCGGGGCGCCGGCCGGGCGCATATCGTGAGGGCCGCACTGGAAGCCATCGCCTACCAGTCGGCGGATCTTTTAACCGCCATGGCTGCCGACTGCGGCTTTAACCCAACACGGATGCAGGTGGACGGCGGAGCCAGCGCCAACAGCTTTTTGATGCAGTTCCAGGCGGATATCATGAATATTCCCGTAGTCCGCCCCGTGGTGATGGAAACCACCGCCCTTGGCGCGGCATTATTGGCCGGAATGGCAGTGGGGATATATAGCTCTGTGGAGGAAACATCAAAGGCCTGGCAGCGTGATTTGCAGTTTGATCCGCAGATGGGCAGGGCGCAGCGGGAAGAGAGTCTAAAAGGCTGGCACAAGGCTGTGGAGCGGTCGCTGCATTGGGCTGAAGAATAATTTTTATGCCACTTTCCCCCCGTGGAACATGCACTCGTACACCTTCCGGCCTTCAAAGAAGATCTCCTCCACGCCGGAATACCACTCAAAATCACCCTGGATCACGGCATGGTAAGATAGACTTCCCTGCTGGAAGCATAAAGGGCCGCGATAGGGGTATTCCCTTGGCACATTCATCAGCACTTCCTTTAGAAAATCGCCTGAAAAACCTTCGCCCGTTACCCGGCCTGTGTAGTTCATGGACCAGACCGGCATACCTTTGATCCAGACGGCTTCCTCCCCGGAGAAACATTGGCCGCCCAGGTAGGTATCATGATAATAATAGTCCCCTTCCTGATAAGCCGCGTCATGGCTTAACAGACGGCTTGATTCAACAAAGCCGCTCTTGGCGGCATAGGTGGAACGCTTGGCCCGCAGCAGAAAATCGATCAGCGCTTCCCGGCACATATCCTGCTTTATGCCCCTGCCTTGGGATATGCATTCCTCAGGAGGCAGGAACAGGCTGTCCAGCGTGACCCTGTACAGGCGGCTGAGTGCGATAGCCCGGTCCATATCGGGCAGCGCGCGGCCGCTTTCCCATTTGGCCACTGCCTGCCTGGATATGTTCAATTGCAAAGCCAGCTGCTCCTGGCTGAGACTCGATGTGGTGCGCAATTCATGCAGTCTTTCGGGGAATGTCATATCCCTCACCTCCGCAACCAGTATAACACAAGGGAACCGGCCTGAAGGACATGATTCGTTCCATTTTGACAACCGTGGGTTGCGTTTTTAAAGAAACGGCAGGTTTTTCAAAAAAAGCGGTTTTGTTGGGTTGACAAGTCTATTGATGCATGGTATTATTACCAACAATCCCGGGAATTTCATACTTTTCGTGTCAGAGGAGCGTTTTTCATCAGTAGGCATGTGCGGGAGCGGGGGCTCAATCCCACGTGCGGAAAGGGAAAAATGCCGAAAGGAAGTCCGTACCCCTGTCGGACGGCCTTGGGTGCGCGGTGAATAATCACGCAACTGTCAATGGATTTGCAGAATCCTTTGGAGCGCTGATACAGCATGACGGCCAAACGGCCGGCGCTTTTTTGCACATGCGTGTACGCACCCAAAGGCTGGCTGCCGGGCGGTGTGTTTTTTTTCACCATGATTTCTTTTTTCCGAAAACGCATAGGATAGGATGGAGGTGCTGCACATGCAAAAATTCCGGGTGGGGATCGTAGGCGCGACTGGTATGGTGGGGCAGCGTTTTATTCAGCTGCTTCGGGATCATCCCTGGTTTGACCTGACGGCGGTAGCCGCA
Organism: Bacillota bacterium; assembly: GCA_023415715.1. Lineage (GTDB taxonomy): Bacteria > Bacillota > Clostridia > Christensenellales > Aristaeellaceae > JAEWAH01. The sequence continues at coordinate 18,039 of JAEZJP010000031.1, read as the reverse complement.
AGTGCCCGCAGCGCGGGGAAAACATATGCGCAGGCAGTGGAGGGCCGCTGGGTTTTTGACACGGAAATTCCCGCAGGTGTGGCGGCGATGACCGTGCTGGACGCCGCAAACATCGATGAGGTGGCTTCCCAGGTAGACTTTATGTTTTGCGCCGTGGACATGAAAAAAGAGGAAACCAGGGCGCTGGAAGAAGCCTACGCCAAAACGGAAACGCCTGTGATCAGCAACAACAGCGCCTGCCGTATGCTGCCGGACGTGCCCATGATGGTTCCTGAAATCAATTTTGCCCATGCGGCGGTGATTGATACCCAGCGCAAGCGCCTGGGCACAAAAACGGGCTTCATCGCCGTCAAACCCAACTGCTCCATCCAGAGCTATGTGCCCGCCCTTACGCCTCTCATGGATTTTGGCGTTAAAAAGGTCAGCGTGTGCACCTACCAGGCCATCAGCGGCGCCGGCAAGACCTTTGCCAGCTGGCCGGAGATGCTGGACAACGTAATCCCCTACATCGGCGGCGAGGATGAAAAGAGCGAGCAGGAGCCGCTGAAGATCTGGGGCAGCCTTGTGAATACGGAGCTGGGGCCTGTTGTCAAGCCTGCCTTGGAGCCTGTGATCAGCGCCCAGTGCATCCGCGTTCCCGCCACAGACGGCCATCTGGCTGCTGTGTCCGTATCCTTCCAAAACAAGCCCGACACGGGGGAAATCATTCACCGCTGGGCAAACTTTGAGACTGAGGCGCAGCGGCTGAACCTTCCAAGCGCGCCCAAGCCATTTTTACAGTATTTTGATGATCCGGCAAGGCCTCAAACCAGGCTGGACCGGGATTTCCAAAAAGGGATGGGCATATCCATCGGGCGGCTGCGTCCGGATTCCCTGTTTGATTACAAGTTCGTATGCCTGTCTCATAACACGGTGCGGGGCGCGGCCGGAGGCGGTGTCCTCACGGCGGAACTGTTGTGCGCCACGGGGTACATTCCAAGAAAGTAGCCGTGCCTGCGCCTTCCATTTGAAGGAGGAATCATGAAAACCGTACTTTTTCGGGGCAGCGGCGTAGCCATCGTTACGCCCTTTACACAGGATGGCGTCGATGTGGACGCTCTTAACGCTTTGGTGGATTTCCAGCTTGAAAACGGCACTGCGGCCATCATCGCCTGCGGCACCACAGGGGAACCTTCCACCATGACCGATGCCGAGAAGGAAACGGTGATCGAAGCGGTGGTTAAGCGGGTGAATGGCCGGGTGCCCGTTATCGCGGGCACGGGCGGCAATGATACCCGCAAGACGATCGCGGCGGCGAAGCGGGCCAAAGCGCTGGGCGCGGACGCACAGCTTTGCGTTACACCCTACTACAACAAAACCTCGCCACACGGGCTCGTTGCCCATTATATGGCCGTTGCCGAGGATGGCAGCCTGCCGGTGGTTGTTTACAATGTACCTTCCCGCACGGGGCTGAACATGAAGCCGGAGACGCTGGCTAAAATCGCCAAACATGAAAATATCGTGGGCATGAAGGAAGCCAGCGGCGATATTGTTCAAATGCTTGAAATGGTGCGCTTGTGCGGCGACGACATCGCCTTCTACAGCGGCAGCGACGACAATGTTGCGCCATCATTGTCCCTGGGATTTGAAGGCGTTATTTCGGTGGCTGCCAATGTGGCGCCCAAACTCATGCATGATCTGGTATCATCTTTCCATGGGGACGACTGGCGCGAATCGCTTCGGCTTCAATTGAAAGTGAATCCTCTGGTGGCGGCGCTGTTCTGTGAGGTGAGCCCCGTGCCCGTGAAGGCGGCTCTTAACCTGATGGGCCGCTGCGAGGAAACGGTGCGCCTGCCTTTGGTGCCCATGCTGCCGGAAAACAAGGTAAGGCTTTTAAGGGAAATGAAGGCGCTGGATCTCATTTAAGATATCGGAGGAGTATGCATGCGGATTTTGCTCAGCGGTGCCTGCGGGCGCATGGGCCGCACCGTGGCGGAATTATGCCGGGAGCGGGATATTACGGTTGTTGCCGGCGTGGATGTTTCGGCCTGCGGCGATGAGATGGGCTTTCCCGTGTATCCCTCTTTTGATCAAGTGTTGGTCAAGGCTGATGTGATCGTGGACTTTACGCGTCCGGAAACACTGCCTGAGCTGATTGCTTATGCGCTGCGGGAGAAACTGCCGGCGGTGATCGCCACCACCGGCTTCAATCCCGCAGATATAAAGAGAATCAAAGAAGCATCGCAGACGATTCCCATTTTTCAGAGTGCCAATATGAGCCTTGGCATCAACCTCATGAAATCATTGATCCGCCAGGCTGCCGCAGTGCTCGGAGAAGATTTCGACGTGGAAATCGTGGAGCGGCATCATAACCGCAAGATCGACGCTCCAAGCGGAACGGCGCTGATGCTGTTTGACGAACTGAACAAGTGCTATCCAGGCGGAAGGGAAATGGTGCCTGGCCGGGAAACCCGCACCCAGGCGAGGGATCACAGGGAGATTGGCGTCCATGCCATCCGGGGCGGCACCTTGGCCGGCACCCATGAGGTAGGCTTTTACGGGCCAGGGGAAACGCTGACCATCACCCACGATGCCCAGAACCGTACGGTGTTCGCCCAGGGAGCCATTGCTGCGGCTGCTTTCATAAAGGACAAGCCCGCAGGATATTATGCCATGGATGATTTGATCAGCCAAATGACGATATGAAAAACATACCCGAAAAAGTGAAGGAGATTACAGGCGAACATATTCGTTTGATTGAATCATATTTACCTGGTTTTCTTGAATCCTATTACATTTATGGCTCCGTTTCGTTGGGAGCATTTGATTTCGGGCACAGCGATGTTGATTTTATTGCGGTAATGAAAAAGAAAGCTGCCGGAGCTGATATAGATTCTTTGAAGAAGATCCATCGGGAAATGCAGGGTAGATTTCAGAAAACAATTTTGGATGGCATATATTTATTAAAAGATGACGTCGAATCCTTACAAGACAACAGTACGATTCCGTGTCTCCGGTTCAACGATGGGGCGTTTAAAGGTTATAAAACGTTTGACAAAGATTCTGTGGATGCTTATGAGCTGATAAGATACGGCATTACTGTAAAAGGGCAAGAAACAGGGGAACTGAAATATGCGGTCGACTTTGACATTTTGATTCATAAAATGAGAGACAATCTGAATACTTACTGGCGCCATTGGTGCATGAAATGCAGGAAATTTCCCTCTGTGAACTTTTTCGGCCTTTTCATTGCCAAAAGAGCGGTTGAATGGGGAGTATTAGGCGTTTCCCGTCTTTATTATACATTCAGGGAAAGAGACATCATATCAAAGGTTGGAGCGGGTGAATACGCGTTAAAGAATGTTCCTGGTAGGTGGCGTAAAATTATTGAAGAATCCATGAGGTTCAGAAAGGGCATCAAGAAAACCTATTACAATTCCGTCTTTGAAAGAAGAAACGATGCTTTAGGCTATATGGATTACATGATAAATGAATGCAACATGCTATTTGAGCAGGTGAAATGAAGGCGGAATACACTTATGAAAACACCGGCGCAGACATTTTCAGCCTGCGCCGGTGTTGTTTTCATAAAATAATTATCAGATTTTGGGCGTGGCGGTGGGGGTGGGTTTGGGGGTAGCTGTCGGGGTTGCAGTGGGCGTGGGGGTAGGCGTTGCCTTCAAAGCCTTGTTTTCCGCTTCCAGTCTGGTTACTTGGGCGGTCAGGTCCGCAACCTTCGCGGTAGCATCGTTAAGCTGGGCAGTCAAGGTGGCTTTTTCCGCTTCCAGCGCGGCAACTTGGGCGGCTGCGTCATCCGCGGCTTTCTTGGCGGCGGTCAATTCATCGTTAAGAGTAGTCTGGGCGGTCGCGGCAGCTTCTTTATCTTGGGTGGCAGTATCCAGCGCTGTCTGCTTGGCGGCAATGTCGGCATTCGCGGCATCCAGTTCTGCCTGCTTGGCGGTAGCATCGGCCTTGGCGGTATCCAGTTCGGCTTGCAGGGCGGTTAGTTTTGATGCGGCATCATCAGCAGAAGCCTGGGCGGTTTTGACGGACTCTTCCAGGGCTGCTTTTTCATCAGTCAGAGCGGTTACCGATTCTCCAGAGGTCTTGAGGTCAGCGGTCAGTTTGTCAACATTCTGCTGCAGTGTGTTTTTCTGCAGGAACAGGCTGAAGCTGAGTACCAGGGCGGCGATGAGCACGATGCTCATCAGGATGGCAACGGTTTTTTGGCTGCTGCGGTTCTTCTCGGTCATGATACGCTCCTCCTTTTCAAATATGCCCTTTACGATAATGGAAGTACCTCAATATATGCGCAGGCTTTCTTCCAGTGTTGATAGCAATCATACCATATATTTTCAAAAAAGAAAACAGAATTTGGTTTGAAAAATGCGATTTTTCCTTGCAATGGCAAGTAAAAGCATTTTCTTGACGCGCCCATTATTTGTACAGTATAATAACCGCATGTCCCGGCCGCAAAACGTCAAAAATGCAGGCCAAGGGAAAGTGTGTCGAAACAGGAAAGAGAAAACAGGGAGGCGGGCTCGTGCGCAAAGAGGAACGGCTGCTTTTGTACACGCTGTTTGCTATCGCCTTCTTTTTGCTTGTGCCTGCGTTGATTGAGGGGCCGCAGGATGCAGCCATGCCATCCATGGAACGTCATCTTACCTTGGTGCTGTTTAATACGTCGCGCGCATTGGAGCATCAAGCCGGCGATCAAGGTTCACCAAACCGCGTGGACCGGCCGGAAAGCATTGCCACAGCGAATTTCCAGGTGCCTGCAAGGCCGGCTGTCAAGGCCGACGCTAACGGCCATCCCCTTGGGGAGAATACGTATATCAGGGCAGTGTACCAGGCCTTCAGGCTGGAAGACAAGTCCGGCTAGGCACGATCTTGGAAATGATGGCATCATGACTCAATATGCGGAAGGAAGAGTGTTTTATGAAAGAGCAGAAAAAAGAACACAAAAAGATGAGCGAAGTACGCAAGTCTGCCATCTTTTTGGCAGTTGCGCTGGTTTTGACGCTGTTCATCGGTGTTATCTCCGTTACAGGTTTACCCCTTGACAGCCGTAGTCTGTATAAGGTCAAGTCATGGGTGCCCTCCCTGAACGTGAACAATTGGCCCTCCTCCAATCCCCTCGGTATGGGTCTTGGGGGCGGCACATTCACGGAATATCAGGCAGCCTTACCGGAAGGCAGCAGTCAGAGTCTTGATGCTGCTGTCACCGATACCGTGTCCATTCTTCGCGGCCGCTTGAGAGAAAGAGGATATTTGGAGGGCTCTATCTTAGGTACTGCCGATGGCAAGGTTCATATAGAGCTTCCCAATACAAAGGATAAGGATGAATTGCTATACTTGCTGTCCGCCGGCGGGAAATTGACATTCTCATTCCCTGACGGTGTATTCCTGGAAGGAAATCATGTCAAATCAGCGGTCAGGGAAAAGGATGCTACCACGGCCCAGCCGATCGTGCGTATGCTCCTTGATGCGGAAGGCACAAGAGCCCTTTCGGACGCCACTACAGCCCATTCGGGGCAGGTGCTGACGGTTGAGTTGGATGGGGAAACGCTTGTTTCCTCCACTGTAGAAAGCCCCATTTTCAATGGTGAGATTACTGTTTCCGGTTTTGTATCCGAGCAGGCGGCTTCGGATACTGCCAATATTCTTCGTTCGGGCATGCTGCCGGTATCGCTTGCCCAGGCCGGCACGGGCGATGTGGCTCCCGGTCTTGGCGGTACCCTCCAGATACTTGTGATCATCGGTCTGATTTTGGTACTGGCAGTCATGGCATACATGGTGGTCCGCTTCCTGCTGGGTGGTGTGGCGGCTTCCTGGGCTTTGCTGGCGGACATTATTCTCATCTTCTTCCTGACGGCGGTCTTCCCCGTAACACAGCTGACGCTGCTGGGTCTTGTAGGCCTTACACTGGGCATCGCGCTCTTTGTTTGGACCAGCATATTCTTCCTGGATAAGTTTGCGCAAGGAATGAGGCCGGGCAGGCTGCATAAATCATCCTTGCACGAGGGCTTTAGGGAAAATCAGGCCAAGGTGTGGAAAATTCACGGGATTTGCATCGCCGCTTCCCTTGTGCTTTTGATCCTGCCCATTGGATTCTTGAGGAGCTTTGCCGCAGCGGCTCTTGCTTCGTCCGTTTCCAGCCTGCTTGTCACCATGGTTATCACAAGACTGCTGCTTTTCCATGTGGCACGCCTTGTCAAAAAGAATCCTGAACGGTTTTCCCGTGTAAAGAGCGCATAACTGCGGTTTATGAAGCGGGAGACCGGCGCTTAACTGTAAGCCGTAAGGCAACAAGCTAAATTTGTAAAGCGTTCTTTCGGCATCATGCCGGAAGAACGCTTTTGTACCAAGTTTTTTCATGAACTCTGCTGATTAATATATACATGGGAGGTATGTATGCTTCGCTTTGTGCCAAGGTGTTTGCCTGAGAATATGCCTGATGAAAAATTCGGGCTGCCGGGCTGGTTCGCGGCCATACTCATGCAGCGGGGCGTGGATACCAGGGAGAAGGCTCATGAATTTTTGCATCCGTCCTTAAGTCAGCTGCATGATCCGTTTTTGATGCAGGGCATGGAGCTTGCGGTCTCGCTAATCCGAAGCGCCATTGCCGGGAAAGAATCTATCGTGGTTTACGGCGATTATGACGTGGACGGTGTATGCGCCGCTTCCATGATGCTTTTAATGCTGCGCAGCATGGGTGCTGTGGCGGACTATTATATCCCCAGCCGCCACGAGGAAGGATATGGCCTGAACGATCAGGCTGTAAGAACGCTTGCCAAAGATTACAGCCTGCTTTTGACGGTGGACTGCGGCATTACCAGCGTAAAAGAGGTAACCCTGGCCAAAGAGTCAGGCATGCGGGTGATTGTAACAGATCACCACCAGCTGGGGCCGGAACTTAATCCGGCGGACGCGGTGCTTAATCCGCTCATGGGGGAATATCCCTTCCGCCGTCTGTGCGGCGCCGGCGTGGCGCTGAAGCTCATACAGGCTTTGGGCGGCCTGGATATGGCGTTGGAGTATCTGGATATGGCCGCATTGGCTACCATCGCCGACATTGTTCCACTTGTTGGGGAGAACCGTACCATCGCTGCGCTGGGCCTGCAAAGAATGGCGGACACGAAGCGCCCTGGGCTCAAGGCGCTGATGGATGCGGCCGGCATGGATGTAAAGGACAGGAAAGCTGTAAAAGCCGGGCACGTGGCTTTTCAGATGGCGCCGCGGTTAAATGCCGGCGGGCGGCTGAAAAGCGCATCCCTTGGCATGGATCTGATGCTGACGACCGATCCAAACCGGGCTATGGAACTTGCAGAAACGCTGAACAGGGAGAACGCAAACCGGCAAAAGCTGGAGGCGGAGATATTTGAGCAGGCGCTTGCACAGGTGGAAACGGAGACCGATTTTTTGGAAGACCGGGTATTGATCGTGCTGGGGGAAGGCTGGAACCATGGTGTCATAGGCCTCGCAGCAAGCCGCCTGACAGAGCGCTATCACTATCCCTCCATCGTTCTTTCCAAAACCTACGAGGAGTGCGTTGGCAGTGTCCGGTCCATTCCCGGCGTAAACATCCATGAAATGCTGTCAGCGTGCAGTGATCTGTTTTTGCGCTTTGGCGGCCACGAGCAGGCGGCCGGGCTTACCATGATGGTCTCCAATGTGCCGGAACTGAAGCGGCGGCTGAGTGTGATCATCCGGGAAAGGTGCAGCCCGGAAGTTTATGTTCCTGTCCGGGAATACGATTTGGCGCTTCCCTTGGATCAGGTGACGGAAGGGATGGTGCAAACGCTTCAGGCTCTGCAGCCTACCGGCTTTGGCAATCCCGATCCCGTTTTCCTTTTGGAAGACGCCCAGGTGCAGGATATGCGTCCCGTGGGCCGGGAGGGTGCGCATTTGAAGTGCAGCCTGTATAAGGAAGGCACATTGCGTTCCGCCATAGCATTTGCGATGGGCAAAATGGCGCAAACCATGCCCCGGCGTGTAGATGTTTTGTTTTCCCCGGAACTGAACGAATGGAATAACACCGTTTCCGTGCAATGCGGTATAAAAGCCATCCGCTCTTCCGGCGCACAGGTTCCGGAGGCTTTTGAGCAGGCGCAAAAGGCTCTTTTGCAGGAAATTCGGGGAATGACGGCGAATATTCTTAAGATTCACCCGGCTTGTATACAAGCGGATGAATCCTTTCTTTCAAGGGCGCTGGAGGGTACTGCGGGAACGGTGATCCTGGCTCGCGCACCGAAAACCGCCAAGTGCATAAGCCTGACGTATGGGGAAAGGCTTCTTTTTACGGACAGGATTTCAGATAAGCGTGCCTTTCATACCCTGCTTTATCCGGCCAGACTGACGGAGCTTACGGATATATGGCGCACGGTGATCCTGGCGGACGGTGAACTGATGCCGGGAGAAGCCGCTCTGATCGAAAAAAGCTGCCCGCGGGCAAAGGTTATTGCATATCCGCGAAGCCTGGAACTGACGGAGTTTTTAAAGCCTCTGGCGCTTTGTGACGATTCCCTGCGCATGCTGTACAAGACAGCCAGGAACTTGCAGGGCGCATCTCCTGTGAAGCTTGCGGAAGCTGTTGGCCTTAACTCTGCGCAGCTTATGGCCGGGCTTCACATTCTCAAGGAAATGGAACTGCTTGATTTTACGGAGGAACCTTTTTTCCTGGCCATGCTTCCAATGAAAAAGCGCAGTACGGACGAAAGCAATCTATTGCAGACGCTTAAGACATTATCTATGTAAAGCGAAAGGAGGGCCGGATATGTACGCATACATCAGCCGCGAATGCATGCCTTTGGATCAAATACTGGCGCGGGTCCAGAAATACCATCCGGGAGACAGCTATCTCCTGGTGAAAAAAGCTTACGAATATGCGGAAAACGCCCATGCCGGCCAGCTTCGCAAAAGCGGGGAGCCTTATTTCACTCATCCGGCCTTTGTAGCCAGCATTCTCACGGAACTTATGATGGACGCTCCCACCATTGCCGCGGGGCTGTTGCACGATACGGTGGAGGACTGTGAAGGCGTTTGTCTTCCCAACGTCCAGCAGGAGTTCGGCGAGGAAGTGGCCCGGCTTGTGGACGGCGTCACAAAACTTTCCAAGCTGGACTTTGCCGACCGGGAAGAGCAGCAGGCGGAAAGCTTGAGAAAGATGATCCTGGCCATGTCCAAGGACATCCGCGTGGTGCTCATCAAGCTGGCCGACAGGCTGCACAACATGCGTACATTGCGCTACCAGCCGGAAGCGCGGCAGGTGGCCATCGCCAGGGAAACGCTGGATATTTACGCGCCACTGGCCCACCGGCTGGGCGTTTTCGCCATCAAGCAGGAACTGGAGGACCTGTCCCTGCGCTACATCGATCCGGCGGGCTACCAGGACGTGGTTCAAAAAGTGGGCATGAAGCGGGCCGAGCGGGAGGAGAACATCCGCCTGGTCATTTCAGAGCTCAGCGCCAAGCTGGATGAGCAGCATATCCATTACGACATTGACGGGCGGCCCAAGCACCTGTACAGTATCTACCGCAAGATGGTGCTTCAAAACCGGCCCTTTGACCAGATATACGACCTGATCGCCATCCGCGTGCTGGTAGATACCGTGCCCGACTGCTACGCTGTGCTTGGCATCGTCCACACCCTTTGGAACCAGATGCCGGGCAGGTTCAAGGATTACATTTCCGTACCCAAGGCCAACATGTACCAAAGCTTGCACACCACCGTGGTGGGCGGGCGCAAGATGCCCTTCCCCTTCGAGGTTCAAATCCGCACCTGGGAAATGCACCGCGTGGCGGAATTCGGCATCGCCGCCCACTGGCGCTACAAGGAAGGCAGTCAAAATGCCACAGATCTGGACAACAAGCTGTATTGGCTAAGGCAGATCCTGGACTGGCAGAACGAGACCAGGGACAGCCGGGAATTCATTGATTCCCTGAAAACCGACCTGTTCAGCGAGGAAGTTTTTCTTTTTACCCCCAAGGGCGATATCGTGAATATGCAAAAGGGTGCGACGCCCCTGGACTTTGCCTACCGAATCCACAGCGCCGTGGGCAACAGCTGCGTGGGCGCCAAGGTGAACGGCCGCATCGTGCCGCTGGATACCACGCTGGAAACGGGCGACCGGGTGGATATCATCACCTCATCCGCCTCCAAGGGCCCCAGCATGGACTGGCTGAAGGTCGTCAAGACCCAGCAGGCCAAGGCCAAGATACGCCAGTTTTTCAAGCGTGAGCTTCGTGGTGAGAACGTTGAAAAAGGCAAGGATATGGTGGAAAAGGAGGCCAAGCGCCGCGGCGTGGCGCTAAGCTCCATCACCAAGCCCGAATACTACGAAGGCATCCTGAAGAAATATGGCTTCTTTGAACTGGACGACATATATGGCGCGGTTGGTTACGGCGGCATGGCATCCACTTATGTGGTGATGAAGCTCATGGAGGAGCAGCGCCTTCGTGAAGCGCCGCCCGTCAAGCTGCCGGAGGTTACGCCCCAGGAACTGCAAAAGCAGCAGACCGGCAAACCCACTCATGGAATTTACGTAAAGGGCGAATCGGGAATGCTGGTCCGCTTCGCCAAATGCTGCAATCCTGTGCCTGGCGACGACATTGTGGGCTATATCACAAGAGGCCGTGGCGTAACCATACACAAGGCGGACTGTGTGAACGTGGGCACTGGCGAGCAGGAACGCATGGTGGAGGTCAGCTGGGCCGAGGAAAACGCGGGTACGTTCGATGCCGGCATTCAAATCATTGCCTACGATCATGTGGGGCTCCTGGGCGAACTGGCTACGTATATTGGCGAGATGAACGTGCCAATCAGTGCTGTCAGCGCCAAGTTCAATACCAAGAGCAAAACAAGCACCATCACCCTGGTCATCCAGGTGGTCAGCCGTCAGCAGCTGGATAAGGTGATCAAGCAGCTTCAAAAGCGGTCGGATATCGTGGAGGTTTACAGGGGAGCGAGTTGATTCACTTACTTCTGTTTTTTGGCTTATCAAGGATAAGATTTCGAGCCTGCGGGCTCGACCAGGGCTTTCCTGCCCATCTGGCTCAATCGTCGCGATGGTTCGCTCCGCTCCCTGCCCGGCGGTCTCAATTGTCGCGGTGCTGCGCTCCGCTAGCATCGCTCTGTTTCGACTGCTTCCTCCGCTTCGCTCCCTCCGCCACTGGCGGCGCTCAGCTTCGGAACCCGTTTCGCCAGCCTCCTTCACCTCGCTTCATCCCTCCATCTGGCTCAATCGGCGCGCTGACTCGCTGCCGCTCGCATCGCTTGTTTCGCCAGCCTCCTCCACGCCGCCCATTTCCGCCACTGGCGGGGACGGCGTTCCGGAGCCACTGGCATCGCTTCGGCTTCGGAGCCCTGGACCTTCGGAGGCCATCTTCTGAAATAATAATTGCACCTGTAAATGCTTAAGTTTTGGTTTATTTGTAATGAAACGAGGAATCTTTCTTCATGCGCTGCGTTGTACAAAGGGTATCCTCCGCCTCCGTTCAGGTAAATGGCCAGATAGTGGGCCAGATAGGCAAAGGGCTTATGGTTCTGGTGGGCGTAAGCTCGGGGGACGGAGAAAAAGACATTCAATATATGGCCGACAAGCTGCCCAACCTGCGCATTTTTGAGGACGAACAAGGCAAGATGAACTTATCCCTTCTGGATGCAGGCGGTGCCATACTCGCGGTAAGCCAGTTCACGCTCCTGGGCGATGCAAGGGGCGGGCGCCGGCCAAGCTTTATCGAAGCAGCCCGGCCAGATTTCGCCAACCCCATGTACGAGGAGCTTGTGCGCCGCTTAAGGGAGACCGGCCTTATCGTGGAGACAGGCGTATTCCAGGCGGAAATGGCTGTATCCCTTGTCAATGACGGACCGGTCACGATTCTGCTGGACAGCCGGAAAACCTTTTAAGGGTTATTTATGCAAAGCAATCTGCAAATAAAAACGCTGGCGGTCGGGCCTATCCGCGCCAACTGTTATATTCTTTCACTGAAGGATAGGGATGACTGCGTACTGATTGATCCGGGGGCCCAGCCCGAACGCATTCTCGCTGCGTTAAATGGAAAACGGGTCGCTGCCGTCTTGCTGACCCATGGCCATTTCGATCATATCGGCGGGGTAGCAGGCGTGCTTGCGTCTGATACGGCGCTGTACATCCATGCTTTGGACGAGCCCATGCTGCGCGATCCGAATAAGAATATGGCCACAATGATTGGGCTGGAGCTTGCGCTTGATGCCAAGACTGCGCTGGTCAAGGAAGGCGATGCTATTTACGCGGCAGGGATCACGTTTACGGTTTTGCACACGCCGGGTCATACCCCGGGCAGCGTATGCTACCAAGCGGAAAAAGCGCTGTTTACAGGCGATACCATGTTCCGCCAAGGTTATGGCCGCACCGACCTTCCCGGCGGAAGCTGGGACGATTTATACCAGTCTATGAAACGGCTGCTTCTTATGCAAAAGGAATATGAAGTGTATCCCGGACATGACAATCCTACCACAATCGGCCAGGAGCAGGAGTACTTTCAATGAATATCGCCCTGTATACCCCGGTGCCGGAGCTTGCGGCGGAGATGGCGGATGTCCTCCGCCTCTTTTATGGGGAAATCATCTTTTCCGTAAACAGCGGCGGGCCGGAAGCTGATATGTGTTTGCGGCATGAATTAACGGAGCAAGACGGGTCGTGGGACTGTGAATTTTACTTGAATGGGAATTCTGTGTGTCAAACGTCCCTTATTCCACTGCGCGAAGGCAATGCGCTTCTTCAAAAGCGTCTGCGCAAGCGCCTGTGCAAGCAGACATTATATACGCTATTAAAAACGGAAACGGGTTTCCATCCTCCCTGGGGGTCGCTGACGGGCATCCGCCCTACGCGGCTTGTCTATGAAGCCATGCGTGGCGGCTTGTCCACAACGGAGGCCGCCAGACGGGTGGAATTAACCTTCGATCTTCATCACGACAAGGCATTGCTGCTTTCCGATATTGTGAACGTCCAGCTTACCATGCCATCTCCCGATCTGAATGCGGTGGATGTGTACATTGGCATACCTTTTTGCCGTACCCGATGCGCCTATTGCTCCTTTTTAAGCGGCGAGCTGGGCAAGGGTACGGGTCTTCAGGTGATGACCTATATTGATGCGCTTATTCAGGAGATGGCCTTCACAGCCCTTTTGATGAAGGACGCGGGCCTTACACTCCGCGCGGTGTACATGGGCGGCGGCACGCCCACGGCCATACCCGAAAACGCCTTTCACCGGGTGATAGATGCCATGGCGTCGTATTTCCCCCATGCCGTGGAATATACTGTGGAAGCCGGGCGTCCCGATTCCATCAGCCGGGAAAAGTTAAAGGCCATTTACGAGGCTGGGGTCAGGCGTATCTCCATCAACCCTCAATCCATGCGCGCCGAAACACTCAAGCGCATAGGCCGGGACCATACGCCTGAACAGACGGTGGAAGCTTATGATCTGGCCAGGGAAATGGGCTTTTCCTCCATCAATATGGACTTGATTGCGGGTTTGCCGGGTGAGACGGTTTCGGATTTTGAATACACCCTTTCCTGGGCACGAAAGCTTATACCGGAGAGCCTTACCATCCACACTTTGGCGTTAAAGCGCGCCAGTCTTTTACGGCTGTGGGAATCGCCCCTGCCCGATGGGGAGGAAACTGCCCGCATGGTGCGCTTGGGCGCGGAAACGGCGAGGGAAATGGGCTTAAAACCCTATTACCTTTACCGGCAAAAATACATGGCAGGAAACCAGGAAAACGTGGGCTATGCGCTGCCCGGCCACGAATGCTTGTACAATGTGGATATCATGGAGGAGACTGAAAGTATACTGGCGGTGGGGGCGGGTGCCATCTCCAAGCGGGTGTTCGGTGGAGAGGGGCGCATAGAGCGGGCGCCCAACGTGAGCAACGTGGAAGTTTACATCGAAAGATTGCAGGATATGCGCAATCGTAAAAAAGAGCTGTGGCGATCGTAAAAAACTTGCATCGGGCAGCAGAATTGGATACAATAGAACACATGTGGAGGAAAACACATGAAAAAAGCGGCCGGCTTGATTTTAACGCTTCTCTTGGTTATGGCAAACGCGATGTTTGCTCTGGCACAAGAGGTTTGGAAATTCGAAAATAACTTGTACAAGGAAGGGGAGATTGTGGTGACTGAACAGGAAAAGCAAGCGGGGAATCCCATTTTCGTCATTGCACTGGAAAACGGAAAGGAAATGCGGGGCGAACTGTATCCCGATATCGCGCCCCAGTCCGTTGGCAACTTCATCGCGCTGGCCAACAGCGGGTTCTATGACGGGCTTATCTTTCATAGGGTGATTCCGGGATTCATGATCCAGGGCGGCTGCCCCAACGGCACCGGCACAGGCGGCCCGGGGTATCATATCAAGGGCGAATTCATCAAAAACGGCGTCGCCAATAACCTGAAGCATACCTACGGCGTACTGAGCATGGCCAGAAGCAGCATGCCCGATTCCGCCGGGTCCCAATTTTTTGTCATGACAAGCGATTCGCCCCATCTGGACGGTTCCTATGCCGCTTTCGGCAAGGTGCTTTCCGGCATGGAGCAGGCCGAAGCCATCGTTTCCACATCCAGGGACAGGCAGGATAAGCCTCTTACCCCCCAGGTAATCAAGTCCATAAGGGTGGAAACTTTTGGAAATACCTATCCCTTTGAGCAGCTGTAAGGGAAACGGGTTTTTCACAGGGCGCAGTAACGGCCATTAGGCTTGTTTCTGCGCTTTTTCTATTTACTGGAACATCTATCTTGCCGGAACATTGATTAGCATCCCAAAATGGCATATAATGAGACATGCAATAAAGGGGGGTGTGCCCATGGAAAAAAACAAGACCGTCGTGAAAGTGGCAGGCAAGGATTATACGCTTTTGTCCATTGAACCTCCGGAACATGTGCACCGTGTGGGCGTTTATGTGGACCGTAAGATTACGGAGATCGAAGCTGCCAGCCATCTGCCTTCCCACATGGTGGCGGTTCTTGCCGCCCTGAATATTGCAGATGAGCTTTTGAAAGCACACGATGAAAACACGCGTCTGAGAAGGGAATTGCTCATGGCGCGGCAGGGTGCGAAAGAAAGCCGCAAAAGGGAGGCCAAGTAATAAATGGAGCTGCTGGCCCCCGCAGGCGGCAGGGATTCCCTGCTTGCGGCCATCCATAACGGCGCGGACGCGGTGTATCTTGGGTACACCGCCTTTGGCGCGCGGGCAGGGGCCGGAAACTTTGATGAGGGTAGCCTTATAGAGGCCGTAAAGCTGTGCCATTTGTACCATGTCCGGGTTTACGTGACGGTGAACACGTTGGTCAAGGAAACGGAGATTTCCGAAGTACACCGTGCGCTTTCCATCATCAACCGTGCGGGAGCCGACGCTGTGATCCTGCAGGATCTTGGCGTAGCCGGCATCGTACGGGACTGCTTCCCAAACCTAAACCGCCATGCCAGCACGCAGATGTCCATCCACAACCGGCAGGGCGCCGTGCTTTTGCTCAAGGAAGGCTTCAAAAGGGTGGTGCTGGCTCGGGAGTGCAGCATTCAGGAGATAAAACAGGTAACCGGCACGGGCCTTGAGACGGAAGTATTTGTCCATGGGGCAATGTGCGTATGCGTAAGCGGCCAATGCCTCTTTTCCAGCATGGCAGGGGGCCGGAGCGGCAACCGGGGCCGGTGTGCCCAGCCCTGCCGGATGCTCTATGACTTTGGCGGGCGAAGCGGCTATTGGCTATCCCCCAGGGATTTGATGCTGAGGGACAAGCTGCCGGAACTTTTCGCCGCCGGAGTGCAAGCCCTGAAAATCGAGGGGAGACTTAAGCGGCCTGAGTATGTGGCGGTGGTGACGCGATCCTACCGCCAGGCGCTGGATGCTTTGGAGGAAGGAAGATTTTTACCGGCCGGGGATGACGAGAAGGAATCTCTCCGGCAGATATTCCACCGGGGCGGGTTCATGACGGGATACGTAGGCGGAAGCCAGGACGCGGGCGTGATCGAACCCGGCCGCCCGGGTCACGGAGGGATTATGATTGGCCGTGTAACAGGCTTAAAACCAGGATTCGCCCAGGTAAAACTTACGAAGGATTTAAGTGATGGCGACGGCCTGCAGTTCAGGGGCCGCAGGGAGGAAGAGGTCACCTACTCCGGGCCTGGGCAAAAGGCCGGGGATACGGCCCTTATCCGACTTAGGGTGGGTGTTGAGCCTCAGGTGGGCGACGAGGTGGCGCGCCTTGTTGACGCGGCGCAACTCATGCAGGCGATGCTGTCAAGAGCCCCCCGCATCCTTGTGGATGCCGTGCTGCACGCGGTGCCCGGGGAAGCTTCCCAGCTGAACGTGACCGATGGGGAAACGGCGGTGCAGGTAGCCGGCGATGCTGTGGCGGCAGCCCAGTCAAAGCCACTGACGGAGGAAAACGCCCGGCGTTCTCTTGAAAAGACGGGGGATACATCTTTTGCGCTTCGCAATTTCAGCCTGATAGGGCTGGGCGGATTCCTGCCTGTATCTGCCTTGAATGCCTTGCGCCGGGATGCTCTTGATGACCTTTTTGAAAAGCGGGCCGCAAACTTTAACAAGCGCGATTTTGCTTCCTATCCCCTTTCGGAAGCGGAATTTACAAGCCTTGGGCAGGATGCGCCGGGATTGCTTGTACAAAGCGCCGATGCGTCTCTCGGGCAAAAGATACTGGAGGCCGGGGCGGATGATTTTTTGTACGCGCCGGAGAACTACACTGAATCAGCGCTGAGCGAGGCTGCCGATGTTCTTCCCAAGGGCACATGGCTTGTGCTGCCCATACAAGCGCAAGCCGATACGCTGGAATTTTTGAAGGATTGGTCAAATAGTCGCAAAGGCTTGCTTTCCGGTGTTGTTCTGGGAAGTATCGGCCAGCTGGGCGCAGGATTTACCCTTCCCATGGCTGCGGGAGAAGGCGTACCCGTCATGAATGGCCGTACTGCGGCGGAGCTTGACCGCTTGGGCTTAAAGTGGCAGACCGTGTCGCCGGAGCTGAACGAAAAAGAAATAAGGCAGCTTCCCTTAAACAATCTCCCCTTTGTAATGCCTATGTACGGGCGGACCAGGCTCATGACGCTGAACCATTGCCCGGCCCGAACAGCCCTTGGGCTGCACACCGGCCACGAAAGCTGCCGCCTGTGTGAGTTAAATTCCAAAGACAGTCTGCAGGGGAAGCGCTTTGCGGATGGGCTGGACCACGAGTTTCCCCTTTTGCGCACACGGCTTCCGGAAGGCTGCATCATTCATACGTACAACACTTTGCCCTTGAACCTTTCCGCCCAGGCGGATAAGCTTCGGAGCATTGGCTGGCTTGTGACCTTCACTACCGAAACGGCCTCGGAGCAGCTTGGCATCACCGCATGCTTTGCCGCCCTGCGTAAAGGACAACCCTGTGAGACCGCCCTGCCCGCCGGCACCGCCGGGCACTTCCGCCGGGGAGTGGAGTAGCCAGGAGACGCCGTCCCCTGGACCCCTGCCAAAGGGATACATCCCTTTGGAATCCCTATATTAGGTTAAAAGGAAAAAAGTTATGCCACCGAAGGTCCAGGGTTCCGAAGCTGAGCGCCGCCAGTGGCGGAGGGAGCGAAGCAGAGGAAGCGGTCGAAACAGAGCGATGCAAGCGGAGCGCAGCACCGCGACAATTGAGACCGCCGGGCAGGGAGCGGCAGCGAACCAGCGCGACGATTGAGCAAGCCGGAATACATCCCTTTGGAATCCCTATATTAGGTTAAAAGAAAAAAAGATATGCCACCGAAGGTCCAAGGCGACCGGAAAGCCCTGGTCGCACCCGCAGGTGCGAAATCCCTAGCCAGTTAAATAAACTTTAATAAAATATCTACAGTTTTGAGGTTTTGATATATGACCGAGCGCACCCTGAGGGTACTGGAATTTACAAAGATCCGCGAGCAGCTGGCATCCATGGCGCTGACGCCTATGGGTGCGCAGCTTTGCCGCGATTTGATCCCTTCCGCAAACCCCGCGGAAATTGAAGAATGGCAGCAGGAAACCGAGGAAGCCCAGGTGATATTGACCTACCTT
>JAEZJP010000253.1 GCA_023415715.1 Bacillota bacterium | reverse complement strand
GCATGATGGTATTCAAGCGTTTTATCAGAAACAAGCTGGCGATATGCGGCATTGTGATCCTGATCGTGATGTTTGTTTTTTCCTTTGCCGGCGGCCTGATATCACCTTACAGACAGGGCCAGGTCTTCAAAAAATATGAGGCCATTCCCAAAGACTATGCCAGCGCGGTGGTCAACAGCGAGCTTCGCTACGTTTCCGCACCGGGACAGAAGTTCACAAACGCTGATGCGGCCAAGTTCATTCTCGCTGCCAATAAGAAGCAGGATACATTCACATCCGGTACAAAAAGCTATGCCATCATAACGGAGGGCGAAAATTTGTACCGCATTCTTGTGAACAGCGATATATCCACCGTGCTTAACCTGGGCGGAAAAATGAACTTCAAGCCCATCGGGGACGCTGTGGTATCCGACGCGGTGAAAGAGGCGTTCTCCGCAGCCGTGGACGCAAAGCAGTCTTCCTTTGAGGTGGATGGCGTCATGTACGCCTATACCAAGGTAGGCAAAGGCTACACACTCAGCATTGCGGAAGACTGTGCCATCGCCAGCAAAATGATCTACGACGCCTATGACGCTAAAGACAGCATGGCTGTTTCATCCTTCGGTTTCCGGTACGCCTGTGAAAAAGCGGTAAATCTAAAGCAGACCGCCCTTAACTGGGAGGGCAAGGATTTTACCCTTACTTATGAAGACGGCGGAGTGACCGTGAGCGTACAGGAAAGCGGCGCCGCCCGTCCCTTTGCTTCCATCTCCAATTTCATTGTCAATCCGGCTTCCGTTGATGTGTTCCTGACGGTCAGCTACAAAAATGCGTTCCGCCAGGCCGTAACAAGCGGGCAGCGCACTTTCACCTATCCCGATGCTGACGGGAAGGAAATCGCATATGACATCACCCTGGTGAATGCCACTTACACAGCCATGGCTGAAATGACGTCCGAACTTCTGGATACCTATGCTTTCCCTTCCTGGGCGCATCCGCTTGGTACCGATGAAAACGGCATGGACGTGATCACGCGGCTCATGTATGGCGGGCGCATCTCGCTGCTGGTGGGATTTGCGGTCATCATCATCGAAATGTTCATTGGCATTATCATCGGCGGCATATCCGGGTACTTTGGCAAATGGATAGATACGCTTCTCATGCGCTTTGTGGATTTGTTCAACTGCATCCCCTACTGGCCCATGATCATTATAACCGGCGCGATCATGGATACCTTGGAGGTCGATTCCTATGTCCGCATTTTCCTTCTGATGGTCATCCTTGGCCTGATGAACTGGACCAGCGTTGCGCGCGTGGTGCGCGGCCAGATTCTTTCCCTCCGGGAGCAGGATTTCATGGTCGCAGCGGAAGCCACGGGTCTGAAGGTTTCGCGGCGCATCTTCCGCCATCTGGTGCCCAATGTGATGCCCCTGCTGATCGTGCAGGCCACCATGGGCCTGGGCGGCATCATCATTACCGAGGCGACGTTGTCCTTCCTTGGCCTGGGTGTAAAATACCCCTTGGCTTCCTGGGGAAGCATCATCAATGCCGCCACCAACCTTCACGTGATGACGAATTACTGGTTTATCTGGATCCCGGCCGGCCTTTTGATCCTTCTGACCGTACTGGGCTTCAACTTTGTGGGCGATGGCCTGCGTGACGCCTTTGACCCCAAGATGAAAAGGTAGGGGTGCCTATGAGTTTATTTGCAAAAAAGAATGGCGCGAAAAGTGCCAACTACATCAGCGCCAGGGAATCAAGACAAATCAGCAAGCGGAACCGGCAGATTACCAATGCTATTGAAAATCAGCGCAATCGCAAGAATGTGCCGGAATCCGAATATCTGACCCAGATGCGGGACAAAGGGAATGTAGTGGAGTTTGACAATCTCCATACCTACTTTTTTACCGATATCGGAACGGTCAAGGCGGTGGACGGCGCATCCTTCGACGTTCCCGTGGGCAAAACCGTAGGCATTGTGGGCGAATCCGGCTGCGGCAAATCTGTCACCAGCCTGTCGCTGATGCAATTGGTGCAGCGGCCCCAGGGGCAGATTGTGAAGGGTTCCATCCGCCTGAACGTGGGCGACAAGGCCTATGATATCGCCAAGACGCCCACCGATGTCATGCAGAAGATACGCGGCAACAAGGTCTCAATGATCTTTCAGGAGCCTATGACCAGCCTGAACCCCGTGTTCCGCATCGGTGCGCAGATTGAGGAAGTCATTATCCTGCATAACCCGGAAATGGCAAAGGGTGATGTCCGCAAGCATACACTGGATATGTTGGAACTGGTGGGCATAGCCAACAGCGAAGGCGTATACCAGATGTATCCACATGAACTGTCCGGCGGCATGCGCCAGAGGGTGATGATCGCCATGGCGCTGGCGCTGAACCCCAGGCTCATCATTGCGGATGAGCCTACTACGGCATTGGATGTGACCATACAGGCGCAGATTCTGGATCTGCTGCGGAACCTGAAGGACAAGATCAACTCCAGCATCATGCTCATCACCCATGACCTGGGTGTTATTGCCGAGATGGCCGATTACGTTGTGGTCATGTATGCCGGGCGCGTGGTGGAAAAAGGAACCGCCCAGGAAATCTTCCACGATCCGCGCCACCCTTACACTTTGGGCCTGATGCAGTCAAAGCCCGTGGTCGGCAAACAGGTAGAGAAGCTTTACAGCATTCCGGGCAAAGTGCCCAATCCCATCAACATGCCCAACTACTGTTACTTCAAGGACCGCTGTGAACTGAGCATGGATGTTTGCGATGGCGAATATCCGCCGTTTTTCAAGGTTTCCGACACCCATTTTGTAGCCTGTTACCGCTGTGCGGACTGCATGAAGGAGGAGGGGAAAAACAATGGCTGATAAGCAGACGGCCGCCGTAGAACAGCCGGAGAACATACTGGATGTACGGCACCTGAAAAAGTATTTCCCCATCCGCTCAGGCCTTTTCCAGCACGTAGTAGGCCATGTACGGGCGGTGGACGATATCTCCTTCCGCATCAAAAGGGGTACCACCATGGGGTTGGTTGGCGAATCCGGCTGCGGTAAAACCACCGTCGGCCGCACGCTGCTCCGGCTGAATGACAAGACCTCGGGAGATATCTTTTTCAACGGCCAAGACATTCATAAGCTTACCCATGAGGAACTGCGCGCCATTAGGCCCAAGATGCAGATCATATTCCAGGATCCTTACTCCAGCCTTTCCCCGCGCCTGCCCGTAGGCGAAATCATAGGGGAAGCGGTGCGCGAGCACAATATTGTGCCTGCGGCGGAGTTTGACAGCTATATTGACCGCATCATGGCGTCCTGCGGCCTGCAAACATACCACAAGGACCGCTATCCTCACGAGTTTTCCGGCGGCCAGCGCCAGCGCATATGCATCGCCAGGGCGCTGGCGCTTGATCCGGATTTTGTCGTATGCGACGAGCCCGTGTCCGCTTTGGATGTGTCTATACAGGCGCAGATCATCAACCTGCTCAAGGAGCTTCAGCAGGAATACAGCCTGTCCTACCTGTTCATCAGCCATGACCTATCCGTCGTAGAGCATATCGCCGATACCATCGGCGTCATGTACCTGGGCAGCCTGGTGGAATACGGCTCGAAGGCGGAAATTTTTAAAAAACCTCTCCATCCCTACACCCAGGCGCTGTTCAGCGCCATTCCCGTTCCCGATCCCGATGTGAAAATGAACCGCATCATACTGGAAGGCAGCATCCCCTCCCCTGCCAATCCGCCCTCCGGCTGCAAATTCCATACGCGCTGCCGCCATTGCATGGCTATCTGCAAGGAGCAGGCGCCCCGGAATATGGAGGTTGGCGAAGGCCACTTTGTTAGCTGCCACCTGTATAACGACGTAGGCAAGCCGGCAAACGATGATGTTTCCTCGCCCGCCGTTCCCGAAAAACAGCTAGTATGAAAAAGCAAAAAGAAAAATGGGTAGATGACGGACGGACCATTGTATCCATGGATGTTCCCGGCATGCCGGCCCCTTTCCTGAGAAGGAAGCGGAAAATCCAAAACGTGCAGGAGCGGACATTGGTCCCCATGATGGACAGCCGTCAAACGCGGCGATATATGTTTGTGGCTACCGGTGCAGGTATTTTGGTGGCGCTGGATGAAAACCAAAAACCCACCCCAGTGCCACCCCTC
>JAEZJP010000244.1 GCA_023415715.1 Bacillota bacterium | reverse complement strand
CTTGTGTTTAATCCTATCTTCCTTCATCGCGGTTTCCCTCGACAAAGTGAAAACTCATTCTTAGAATCGACTGTCGATTTTCTTTCTTCTTCTTTAAGTCTTTTCGACTCTGTATCGTTTTCAAGGTCCGGTTCCCGCTTGCGGCAGGAATTGTAGTTTAGCATACTCAACGTCACTTGTCAACACTTAATTCGACTTTTTTCGCTACCTTTTTCTGTTACTTTGTATCAGACGCTTTTTACTTCATCTGATATAAGTGAGAATCAGGTACTGTGCTGACTGCATGCATGTCTTTCGTAATCTGCGAAACAGATGATGCTGCGTTTCATTCTTTAGCCCATCTGCCCGGCGGGCACCGCGTTAAACGTAGTCACACCGGTTCGCTTGTTTTCCGTGCCCGTTTGAGGCAGGAACGCTAGTTTAACATGGTATGCTTTGCTTGTCAACACTAAATTCGACTTTTTTCGATACCTTTTTCTGTTACTCCGTATCAGATGCTTTTTGCTTCATCTAATATAGAAACGAATCAGGTTCTGTGCTGACTGTATGCATATCATCCGTAATCTACGAAACAGATGCTGCTCCGTCCCGTTCTTTAGCCCATCAGCCCGGCTGGCACAGCCTTGAAAGCAGTCATGCCGGTAAGCTGGTTTTCCGTACCGTTTGAGGCAGGAATGTTAGTTTAACACGGTATGCTTTGCTTGTCAACACCGAAATATACTTTTATTACTTCCTTTTTCTGAGAGCTATGTTCATTCAAAAAACCGCTTGAGAATTCTGCATATGCTAAGTGTTATCCACAATTGTTCCTCCCTGGACCGTTCATTTTCATTCAATTTGTGTATGCTTGAATAGGATACCTTCCAAAGACCGTCATTTTCCTGATGATCAAAAATCCAAGTCAATGCCAGGTGGATATCCGCGTCTTCTTTTGAGAAACCAAGCAGGGATACCATATCCAGCGCTGAAATTAGATGGTTCCACCAATAAGGAAATTGAAAACGGACCCAGTTATCCGGATGCTCATACCAAGACCAATTGTCCTTCTTGAGGAACTTGGATTTCAACAGTGCTGCCGCGCGCTTTGCCTCCGCCGCTTCCCGAAATTTCGTATGAACAGCCAATGCCCTGATGGCCATCCCCGTGCCCGCCGCAGAAAAAGGCCTGGACCAATCAAACTCCTTCTCAGGCTCATCGCTCCAAGCGGATGTCAGTTTGGTTATCTCCTTCCATGTCCGGTTTATCATCCCCGGGCTGCCAATCACCCATCCTCCATCATTCTGCCGCATGGACAGCAGCCACTGAATCGCATTTTCAACTCTGGGATCGATTTCATACCCGGCCTTGATTAGCAGGTATAAAATTGCGCCTGTATAATAGGGAGCGTATTGGTTGGCAAGAATGCCGCGGATATCTCCCTCCATAGACTGGCAGGAAAAGATATATTCGCATGCTTTCTCAATTGCGGGATGTTCCCTTGTCATTTCATATGCTTGCACAAGAAACCGCATCTGGCGCCAGGTCTCCGTAAGCGCATACTTCTCGCCGGATTCCGGATGCTTCTTTGGGGGATCCCAGAAGCCATCTGGCCGTTGCTTTCTAATGATTTTAAGAACTTCCTTTAGACCCCAAATTTTTTGAATGCTTTCAACGTCCAGCCCAAGCAGATCCCTTTTTGTATAATAGAGGATGGCTTCATTCTTAGATTCCATGAGAGGCTTGATCGGGTTATGTTTCAACTCTTCCATCCAACCTTTTCCCATGGGCATATTCTCCCCCCCATCCATGCGGACACGATGACAGGATAATAGGCCTCTATCCCCTGTATATTTCTTCTTGCGATAGCTGCAATCCTTATGAAGATTGATTCTGCATATGGATAAGACGCTGATAAAGGCCCTCCTGCGCCATTAGTTCCTCATGTGTTCCCCTTTGCACGATACGTCCCTCCTGAAGCACCAGGATCTGGTCTGCATTTTGTATGGTGGAGAGCCTGTGGGCAATGGCAATGATCGTCCGATGGCCTGCAAGATTGCCGATAGCCTGCTGGATCTCCCGCTCGGTTTCCGTATCAACGGACGCGGTTGCCTCATCCAATACAATGACCGGCGCCTTGCGCAAGATCGCCCGGGCAATGGCAATGCGTTGCTTCTGTCCGCCGGACAGCCGTATGCCCCGTTCGCCCACCTGCGTATTAAATTGATCAGGCATATCCATGATATTATCGTAGATATGGGCGGCCCTGGTAGCTTCAATCACCTCTTCCTCCGTAGCCGAAGGATTGGCGTAGCGGATATTTTCCTCAATAGTACCATTGAACAGGAAGGTATCCTGGAGTACCAGTGCGATATTATCGCGCAGGCTTTTGAGCGTCACATGCCGAATATCCTGCCCGTCCAGCAGGACACGCCCTGCGTTGGGATCATAAAAGCGGGGAATCAATTGAGTCAATGTCGTCTTGCCTACCCCGGTAGGGCCTACCAAAGCAATCATCTGTCCCGGCTTGCAGGAGAAGCTGATATCCTCCAATACAGACACCCCTGCCTCATAGGCAAAGCTGACATTCTCGAAGTCAATGGCCCCCTGCGCCGTACCCATTATGGAAGCATCAGGCGCGTCCGCGATATCGTTTGGCGTATCCATAATCGCCATCACCCGTTCTGCGCCGGCGTATGCCTGCTGCATATCCTCCAAAAGGCGCGCAAAGCCCGAGATAGGTGTGTAGAACAAAGAAAGATACAGCAAAAAAGCCACGATATCCGCAACTGAAAGCACGCCGTTAAGCGCCAGCATACCGCCGGTGCCGACCACGATGACTGTACCGATAGAAGACAAAAACTCCACGCCGGGATGAAAGGCCGCGCTTAAGTTAAGCGCATAGAGCATAGCCTTTGTAAATACGCCCGCCTGGCGGGATACCTGACTGTTTTCATGGGGTTCCCGGCAAAAGGCTTGGATTTCCTGCACACCGGAAAAGTTATCCTGAAGTTTTGCGTTCAAATCCGCCAGCGCCTTTTGAGATTTGCGGAAGTTCGGCCGTATCTTGGCCGAAAACAGCCAGCCTGCTCCCAAAATGAAGGGCACGGGGATCAAGGTCAGCAGCGCGAGCCGGACGTTGATGGCCAGCAGCACTCCCAATACACCTAATACAGTAGCCATGTTAGCCACCAGTTCCGGAATGATGTGCGCGTATAAAAGCTCGAAGTTGGCCGTGTCGTTTACCACCCGGCTCATCAGATCGCCGGTCTGCTT
>JAEZJP010000183.1 GCA_023415715.1 Bacillota bacterium | reverse complement strand
CTCCGCCGCGCCTTCGCCCTGCACCTGAGCCGGGAACAGCACAAGGTTCATGCCGGGATGACGCCGCCAGGATACATGGCAAATGTCCCGTATCACCGCGCCGGTGCGGGAGGTGACGATGCCGACTTTGTTTGGAAGCAGCGGCAGGGGCCGCTTGCGGGATGCGTCAAACAACCCTTCCTTTTGAAGCTTTTCCTTTAATTGCTCGAAGCGCAGGAACAGGTCCCCCAGGCCGTCTTCCTTCATGGCCTCGGCGTAAAACTGATAGGCACCGTCCCTGGGGTACAAACTAACGCTGCCGGTCAAAACCACATGCAAACCGTCCCTTGGCACAAGGCGGACGGTAATGTTGTTCTGGCGGAACATGACACAATTGATGCGCGCCGTGTCATCCTTCAGGGAAAAGTACCAGTGGCCGGAGGTGTGGCGCTTGAAGTTGCTGATTTCGCCTTTCAGCCGCGTATGCGAAAGCATGGGGTCCGCCGCCAATGTCCTGCGCACATACTCGTTCAGTTCACCTACGGAAAGAACACCATCGAACGCTTTCATGCTTTTTTATCAGCAAGGCGGGCGCTTGCAATCTGCAGCGTATTTTTCATCAGCATGGCCACCGTCATCAACCCCACGCCGCCGGGCACCGGGGAAATGTAATCAGCAACCTGCGACGCGCTTTCAAAGTCCACATCACCAATCACTTTGCCGTCCACACGGTTGATGCCAACGTCGATCACCACCGCGCCTGGCTTTACCATATCGCCGGTGATGAATCTTGGCTTGCCCACCGCTGCCACCAGGATATCGGCCCTTTTCGTATGGGCTTTCAGGTCCTTGGTACGGGAATGGCACATGGTCACCGTGGCGTTCTCCTGCAAAAGCAGGATGGCGATGGGCTTGCCCACGTTGTTGCTGCGACCCACCACTACAGCCTCCTTGCCGCTTAAAACAACGCCTGTGGAATAAATCATTTCCATAACGCCCTTGGGTGTACAGGCGACCAGCGTTTCCTGGCCCGAAAACAGCCGGCCCATGCTGACAACATGGAAGCCGTCCACATCCTTGTCCGGGCGGATCAGGGACAAGGCTGCGGCCTCATCCATATGCTTGGGCAGGGGCACCTGGACCAGGATGCCGTCGACCGTTTCATCTTCATTAAAGCTGCGGATGTGCTCCTCCAGTTCCCGCTGGGTGGTGTTTTCGCTCAGGCGCAGCACAATGGAATGAATGCCTATCTGCTCGCAGGCCTTTTCCTTGTTGCGCACGTAAATCTGGCTGGCCGGGTCTTCCCCCACCAGGATCACCGCAAGGCCGGGGGTGACACCCGCCGCCTTCAGTTCCTCCGTTTGGAGCCTTAGCTTTTCCTTGACAGCCGCCGATAGTACCTTTCCGTCAATCAGTTGTGCCGCCATAATCTTCATCCTTTCGTGCGCAATTGGTCAAGCCCTAAGAGCGCCACCCCTACAGCATTGTCGCCGGAATAGGCGGGATGCCCGAAATAAAGCGTGATATTGTGGTCCAGCCTGCGCATCCGCTTCGTAATAAGCTCTCTGAAAAGCGGTGACGATGCTACGCCACCCGCCACCAGCGCAGATGTAAGCATCGACATCCTTCCCGCCCCGGCAATGAGCCTTGCTACCGTGCGGGCCAAGAAATCGTACACCTCCGCCGCCGCGTCCTCCGGCGATTTTTCCCCGCTTTTGAGCCAATTTGTTATCTTCGTCTCCGCACCGGACAAGTGGCAATGAAGGTCCTCATCCGCCATGCTCACAGGCAGCAGGCTTTGGGATTGCCCCCTTACCGCGAGCTCTTCCAGGTGCGGTCCGCAGGGGAAGGGGAGTTTGAGCATGACGCCCACACGATCCACCAATTGCCCTGCGTGAAGGTCCAATGTCCCGCCAACACATGCGATGCTTGTCCCCCGTACATGCAGCACTTCCGTGGTACCGCCGGACAAATGCACCGCCAGAAATTCCGATGTATCAAGCCCCGAATCCAGCATAGCGGCCCGCACATGCCCCGCCTGGTGGGTGGCGGCAAAACAGGGGATGCGTAAAAGAGCGGCCATGCCGCGCCCTTGCGCACCCCCTGCTAAAAACACAGGCATATAGGAATCTTCCCCATCCCTGGGCTTTTTCGAAAAGCAAACGGCGGCAATTTCATAGCCTGCGGCTGCTTTGCCCAGTTCTTCCAAAAGCCCTGGCAGCTGCCGCACATGCTCAAACACCGCGTCGCTCTGCCTAAGCCCCCGGCTGCCCATAGGCACCGGAAGCAGTTTACGCAGGCTTGCGATCACGCGCCCCGATTCGTCCACTGCCGCCACGGAGGTGGTGTAACAGCTTGTATCCAGCCCTATAACGGCCTTCACTTGTGCTTTTCTGCCTCTTTCTTGCGCAGGATGGAACCCAGCACGCCGTTGATAAAGCGCCCGCCCGCAGGGTCGGAATACTTGCCCGCCAGCTCTACCGCCTCGTTGATGGCCACGCTTCCGGGCACATCTTCCCTAAAGAGAATTTCATAAGTGGCCAAACGCAATATGGTCAGATCCACCTTGGCCATGCGGTCCAGCGTCCAATCCACGCTGAACTCCTGGATGCTCTCGTCTATTTCCTCCTGGTGATCTTCAATGCCGTTAAGAACATCCTCTATATAAGCCTGATCATCCGGGGAAGGCGCGTGATCGCCTTCGCCCAAATGCTCGTACACCAATTCCAGCGTTTCACCGCCGCCCTGGCCACCCAGCAGCCGCTCGTAAACCAATTGCATAGCCGCCGCCCGTGCGGTCGTACGCGCCATATAAAAAGCACTCCGTTCCTTGTGTTTTCTTATCAGCTATCCTGGCGGGGTGGGAACCATTTGTTGATAATATTTTTGATAAATGCCTGCTTATCCTTCACCGCACCGATGAACAGCCCGATGGTGAATAACAATACCACAAAAAGCGTTTTCCAGAAGCCGATAAAAAGCAGCAAAAAGGCCAGTACCACAAAGCCTATGCCCCATATAAGGCCGTATTGCGGCGTTCCAGGCTTGAAAAGCTCTTTGAGAATTTCCTCAATGTTCTTCATGGTCCTCCCCCTCCTGCGTGGTAAGCGCTTCATGGGCGGAATCGGCATCTTCCTGCATGTCAAACATCATCGGCTCATCCGCAAAATCGGCCTTTCTTTCCATCTCCGGCGGTATGGGCACGATGGCCGGCTGCTCTCTATGGCCAAACAGCCTTTGATGCAGCGGACGCTTTTTTTCTTCATTATTCTCAACAGGCGCCGGAGGTTCAGGAAAGGACGGGCCTTTCAAGTCCGGCTGCATTCTTTGCATCACCTGGGGAGCCGGCTGCTGCACAGGGTTTACGGCAGGCTGAACGCCGCTTACGGGCGGCGTCACCACCCGCTCGATACGCTCTGCCCTTTCGGGCCGATCAGACCTTTCGGCCCTATCGGATCTATTGGACCTTTCAGGCCGGTCGGTTCGTTCTTGCGGCTGTGCGGGCCTTTCCATCTGCTGTACATTTCTTTCAATAGTCTGGGCCGGCCTAGGCGTTTCCACGGGAGCAGCCTTTACGGGAGTCTGCAAAAGCGAATCGGGCACGGAGTAGGGGCTCTTTTCAGCCTTGATGCTGGCGGCTTCCACTTCTACCTTGACTTCCTTTACGTCAATGCCGGAACAAGAAGTAATGTATTGCTTGATCTGCTTTTGCAGCGTGCTTACCACCAAAGGAATGCTCACACCGTTCGCCAGGCCTATGCGCAGGTCCACAACCACGCCGTCGCGCGTGTTTTCAATGCGGTTGCTGATCACCGTCAGCTCCTCATGCTTGTCGATGCACTTTTGAACCAGGTTTTCCATGGCGTGTATGGAGATGCTTAGTTCCCCATGCTCTGTTTTCTGCACCACAAAGCCTTTTTTCCCACGACGGCGAAACAATAGGGATATGCTGTGTATGCCCAGCAGCACCATCACCGCGCCAAGGCCCAACGCCACAAAGATGGGAAGACGGCCGATCTCCTTTACGGTCAAAGAGTTCAGCCAATCGGCCGGAATACCCCTGAAAGCCCAAAGGAAAAAGACCAACCCCGTAGCAAACAGCAACAGCCCTGCCAGTGCCGTCAGAAGACGGTCCCAAAAACGAACCTTCATGCGGTACACCTCCTCCAACGTAAGCCCGCCGGGCGGAAAACAAAAGCCACCGGCAGGCGTAATCTGCCGGGAGCTTAATCGCTATTCCTTCTTTTCTTCCTGTTCTTCCTTTTCTTCCTCTGCTTCCGCTTTGGGTTCGCCGTCAGAAACAGTATCTGCTTCCGCTTCCGCTTCCGCTTCTGCTTCTGCTTCCGCTTCTAAATCGGCGTCTTCCATTTCCTCAGGGTCTTCCGCCTCTTCCTCCGGCTCCTCGATATCGCGCTCCTCCTCGGCCTCATCCTCCGTAAGTTCCACGGTGGCGGGGGGCACGGGCACATCTACCTTGATGGTATCCTTCTTTTCCGGGATCTGTTTGAACGATTCTCCGCTGGCCAGCGCCGCGCTCTGCATGCCCTTTTCCAGCGCCTTGTTTTCCTTTTCAAAGCTTACGCCCTGCACATGCACGTCTACGCGCACCACGCGCAGCCCGGTCATGGTCTCAATGGCCTTGCGCACATTCTCCTGCGCGTCATGGGCGGCCTTCTGGATGGGCGTGCCGTACTCAATGATCACATATAGGTCCACAGAGGTCTCCTCGGTGCCCAGTTCCACCTTGACCCCTCTTGTAATGTTCCTGTTCCGGCCAAGTATATCGGTCAGTCCGCCGCTGGTGACCATGCCGGCAATGCCTTCCACCTCGCTGGTGGCTACACCGGCGATGATGGCGATGACCTCGTTGGCGTATGTAATGGTACCAGTGCTCTCAATATCTTTCTCCACGTTCAGGGGAAGATTGTCTTTCTTTGAAGGCATACCAAACGCACCTCCTTGCGGTTAAACAACAGTATAACAGATTTCCAGCAAAATAACAACCAGGGGTTCAACCCCTGGACCCCGCCAAAGGCTCCGGAACACCGCCCCCGCCGGTGGCGGAATAGGGCGGTGTGGAGGAGGCTGGCGAAACGAGCAGTGCGGGCTCCGGAACCCCGACCCCGCCAGTGGCGGATAAGGGAGGGGTGAAGGAGGCTGGCGAAAAGGAGCAGTGCAAGCGGCAGCGATGCAGTGCGACTATT
>JAEZJP010000153.1 GCA_023415715.1 Bacillota bacterium | reverse complement strand
TGTTTTTCCCAAAAGGGCGCACCCTACCCATGAAAAAGGAGGGAATTGATATGATTTCCAGCAGGCACCCCCTGGAAAATATCCGCGTCGTCCAATACGGCTGCGGCAAAATGGCAAAGGTCATCATCAAATATCTGTACGATAAAGGCGCGCGGGTGGTAGGCGCCATTGATGCGGATCCTGAGCTCACCGATGTTGATATCGGCGATTTTGCTGGCCTGGGTTTTGAAACAGGCGTCAAAATCGTTAAAGATACCAACGGCATTCTGGACGGCTGCCGCCCCCACATCGCCATCCTTACCATGCACAGCTTCATGCAGGATATGCATGCCGCCATGACGGAATGCGCCATCCGGGGCATCAATATGATCACCACTTGTGATGAAGCGGTATATTCATGGACCACTGCGCCCGGCATCACCAATCAATTGGACGCGCTGTGCAAAAAAACCGGCTGTACCTTATATGGCACCGGCATGCAGGATGTATTCTGGGTAAACATGGTAGCCTGCATCGCCGGCGGAGTGCACCGTATCTCTCAGATAGAAGGTTCCGTCAGCTACAATGTAGAGGATTTCGGCGTCGCACTGGCCCGCGCCCACGGCGTGGGGCTGGATCCCCAGCAGTTTGAACGGGAGATTGCAAGCCAGGAAGCGCCGCCGGCCTATGTTTGGAACTCCACCGAAGTGCTGTGTGCCAAACTGGGCTGGACCATCGCCTCCATCAAACAAAAGGCCATTCCTGTCTTTACCGACAAGGAGGTGTACAGCCATACCCTGGAAAAGAACATTCCCAAGGGTAATGCCATCGGCATGTCGGCGGTAGTCACAGCAATCACCCATCAGGGGCCGGTGGTGCAGGCGCAATGCATCGGCAAGGTGTATGCCCCGGACGAGGGCGATATGTGCGACTGGAAGATTTACGGCACACCGGATACCACCTTTACCATCCAGAAGCCGGACACTGTGGCCCATTCCTGCGCCACCATCGTCAACCGCATCCCGGATGTTTTGAACGCCCCGCCAGGTTATATCACCATGGAAAAGCTGCCCTACGCGTCCTTCCTCCCCTATCCCATGCATATGATGGTGAACAACTGGGAGAATCTTATGGGAGGCAAAGTGAGAACCGAACCGGTTTACGCCCCGCCCAGCGGGTTTGGCCAGTATCAATAACCTATAAGAACGAAGCCCCTGCCTTCTAATGAGAGCAGGGGCTTTGCATTTCGATATATTCAATTCGCCACGGACATATGGAAACCTTATCGCATCACTCGAACACCACGATCGAAGATTTCCGCTTGATGCGAAGCAATACGGATTCCAGCACGCGCAAGGAATGATTGAGGTCTTTTTGCTCCAGGTAGGCAGCCGCAAGATCCTGGCCAACCACCAGATCCATGTTTTCAGGCTGCGGGCAGACAAGTACCGCCTGTTCCTTTGTAAGCACCGGCGACTTGAAAACGAGCCCGTTTAGCAGCTTGCTTACGCGGTCAATCTCCAGCAGCCCTGTGCCCGGCTGCAGCCGCTGCATCTGCATATACAGATTGGGGCTTACCACAAGGGCGTAGGCGCCATAGACGCCGCCCGAAACAAGCGTTTCAATGGCGGCCGCCACATCTGAAAAAGCGTTTTCGCCTGCCGCCCAGTCCTTTTTCTTAAGCTTGCCGGTGCCGGCGGCGGTAAGCAGGCCTTCATATCCCAGGTTTTGTTTTCCTGAAAAGATCAGCCGGTCTTCCTTCAATGCGCAGGCCTGGGCGGCAGCCATAACCTTGGACAGATCAAGCGGGTAGCCGGATTTTTCACTGCCCGCCAAATCCTTGGCAAAAACGGTAAAATCCTCATAGATGGTTGGAATCTCCACAAGCCGCCTTCCCTGTGTGGTAATGAAACCGTCTTCCGACAGTTCATTTTTGACATCGGCGTCATCTACGTGGATGCTCCCCACGCCCGCACCCAAAGGTCCGAACAACTGCAAAAACCTTCTGCCGGTCAGCACATTGCGCGCTGCCTTCACAACGGCCGCGTCTATCTGATCCCAGACATTCATATCGATCGGGGATGATCCCCTTGCAAGATAATCCATATATTCCGCCTCCTTCCTTCTTAAAGCATGCTCACTTGCCCAGCAGGCTGCCCACAGTGGCTTTCCCGGTGTTCTCCCCCTGCGCCGCAGCTGCCTCAGGCGCCGGGATGCCCAATTCCTCAAGCATTTCCTGCACTTCCGCTTTGCCGGAGGCGAAGAATTCGGCTTCCTTGGTGTCGAGGGCATACAAAAGCGTCATCAATTCGCCCACATGCGCTTTTTCCTCGTCACGGATATCTCCAATCACCTTTTTTGCCAGTTCAATGTCCGTTGCCTGCACATGCGCATCATAGAGATAGATCGCCTCAAGCTCACCTGCAATGTCCAGCCGTATCGCCTGAATCAGTTCTTCCTTTGTCAGTTTCCGCGGGACATTGCCCTGAAAGGGATTTGCAAAATTTGGCATATTCTCACTCTCCGTTTCAAATTGATTCGATCTTCCATTTCTATGTTCGCATTCAATATAGCCGTTTTTTTTCCAACTGAAACATATTTTTATACCAGGATGGTAACCTTCCCTTCCTCCGCCGGGTGCTTCTCCTTTCCGGCGGCCGGATGGCCTATTGCGATGGCGATTTGGAAATACGATCCCTCGGGAAAATCCAGTTCCTTCTCCAATGCTTCCTTTTCAGGCCCTTCAAAGGCTGCCCTGGGCATGCCCAGGATCACGCTGCCAAGATTAAGGCTATGGGCAGCCAAGGCGATGGTCTGTACCGCAATGCCGCAATCCACGATGGCATAGCGTCCTTCAGATGTGGCGGAAATGAAGATCACTGTGGGCGCACCGTGGAAAAGCGTGTACCCGGGCTGGTTAAGCCTCACAAGCCCTGCCTCATCCGCGCCTTTTTTCAGTTGTTCTATAGCCGCCCGGTCGATTTTCTCAATCAGCTCCCGTTTTTGAACAACAGTAAAATGCCAGGGCTGACTGTTCCTGGCGCTGGGGGATGAAAGCGCTGCCGACAGCAGCAGATCAAGGTGCTCTTTCGATACCTGCTCACCCGTATAGGAGCGGATGCTGCGGCGTTGATCAATTGCCTGCAGAACGGGATTCGACATGGAAATTACCTCCTTGTCCCTGATTTCCTTCCATGGTATGATACTGATATTGCAAAGGGGGGAACGGGCCTTGTCCGGTCATGAAGCATACATGCGCCTGGCGCTTGACGAAGCCAGGCTTGCACAAGCGGCCGGTGAAGTACCGGTAGGCGCTGTCATGGTCCACGGCGGCAAGGTCATTGCCGCCTGCCACAATTTGCGTGAAACAACTTGCGATCCTACCGCCCACGCGGAAATGCTGGCCTTGCGGGAAGCAGCCCGCGTTCTTTCCACACGAAGGCTTAACGGCTGCACTCTATATGTGACACTGGAGCCCTGCCCCATGTGTGCCGGCGCCATCGTCATGGCGCAGGTGGATGCATGCTTCTTTGCCGCCTATGACGCTCGGCAGGGCTGCTGCGGCAGCGTATACGATATTCCCCAGGACCCGGCCTTTTCCCACCGTACGCGGATCGTTGGCGGCATCCTGGAAGAAGAAGCAAAAGCCCTTCTTCAGGAATTCTTCAATGCAAGGCGCACTTAATCCTTCCTGATGATGGAAACCAATTCCTTGACCACCGCTTCCATCTGCTCCGGTGTACCGATGGAAATGCGCAAGTACGGCGCGATACGCGGCTTGTCAAAATGGCGCACCAGTATTCCCCGTTCTTTAAGCTTTAAAAGGACCCATGCAGCATTCGTTTCATCCGCCTTCACGAACAGGAAATTCGTGCCACTTTTAAGAACAGGAATGCCTGCCCTTAATAGCTCCTCCCTCGTTAGGTCGCGTGTTTCGGCTACCTGTTTGTTGATTTGCCCGTAATAGGGCGCATCCTCCATGGCCGCAGTAGCCGCAGCCTGTGCAAGCCGGTCCAGGGAGTAGCTGTTGAAGCAGTCCTTGACCCGGTTCAGCCCATCAATCAAAGCCGGATGCCCCATGGCATACCCTACCCGGAGGCCCGCCAGAGCATGGGATTTCGATAGGGTGCGCACGATAAGCACGTTATCGAAGCGGTTAAGCAGCGATACGGCGTTCTCTGGCGCAAACGCTTCATAGGCTTCATCAACCAAAAAAACCTGACCAAAGCTTTTCAGGTGCTCTGCCATTCCTTCCAGTGTTTTAAGCGGCAGCATCATGCCCGTGGGGGCGTTGGGGTTGGCGATGACCACAGGCGCATCCTGCAAAAGACCCTGCACGTTCATCGAAAAATCCTCGTTCAGCGGCACCGTTTCATACACCGCGCCAAACAGTTTTGCATAAACGGGATAAAAGGAATAGGTAATGTCCGGCGCCAGCAGCCGCTTGCCGGCGAAGAAGGCGGCAAAGGCAAAGGCCAGCACCTCATCCGATCCGTTTCCGGCGAACACCTGCGTAGGGCTAACGCCATTTTGCTTGGCAACGGCCATGCAAAAACCGGTGCTGTCCATATCGGGATACAGCCTCAAAGCCTGCGCTGCTTCCCGCATGGCAGCCTCCACCTTTGGGCTTGGCGGATAAGGGTTTTCGTTGGTGTTCAGCTTGATATATTTTTTGTCCTTGGGCTGTTCCCCAGCCTGATAGGGCGTCAGGCTTTGGGCCAGGCCGCTTAAATAAGCCATGGGAAAAACCTCCTCTTTCTCCGCACCGTCCTGCGTTTCACTTGGCCGGTGTTTCGTCTTGAAATAGCAAGCTATTTCAAGCCTCCAGGTTCAGGATTTCATCCCTCACCCTCCGAACGGTCTCCGCACCGTCCTGCGTTTCACTTGGCCGGTGTTTCGTCTTGAAATAGCAAGCTATTTCAAGACTCCAGGTTCGGGATTTTATCCCTCACCCTCCGAATGCTGCCATTTTAGGTGGTATCAATATATCATTGCCTGACCGCCTTGTAAACCTTCTTTTTCCCAAAAAATATCCGTGAGCCTTACATTTCCTCCATTTTTCAGCCAAATTGGGGTTGGCAGAAGGTGCGGAAAAGAGGTATAATGAGGCAGTCAGAACGGAGGGTTTACACTGCATATCAGCACCATTGTGACCGATTTGGATGATACGCTGCTGGATGATGAAGGGCGGATTTCCGTCTATACCCTGTCGGTGCTCCGCCGGGCGATGGAAAACGGGATCCGTGTCATTTTAGCCAGTGGCCGGGCAGGGACCAGCATGCGTGCTTATGTGGATGAAGTGAAGTCTCCCGCCCCGTATATCGCCTGCAACGGCGGTGAGATTATTGATCCCAAGGATCACCGGCTGCTGGATCAATTGTTGTTCACAG
Organism: Bacillota bacterium; assembly: GCA_023415715.1. Lineage (GTDB taxonomy): Bacteria > Bacillota > Clostridia > Christensenellales > Aristaeellaceae > JAEWAH01. Next base: position 3,777 of record JAEZJP010000153.1, on the reverse strand, counting down.
TTCCAGAGGCCAGGGCCTGTGCCCGGTTTGCTGAAGATAATTGCTTCTATGTCCATTCTTACGACGGCGGTGTTTTTTATTATGCCGGCGATGATGCCTATGGGCGGGAGTACAGTCGTTCCTCCAGCCTAAGGGGCATCCGCGTGAACAAGCTGTCAGAGTTCATCCCAACTCCCACTCCCAAGCTTTTGTGCATTGGCGAGCCGGAGTCCATATGGGCGCTGCAAATCAAGGCCAGAGGATGCTTTGGTGATACGGTATCGATGAGCATCAGCAAGCCTTACTTTCTGGAAATGATGCCTTCCGGTGCCACCAAGGGCAACGCACTCAAAAAGCTTAACGCCTATGAGCCCATTGATCCGGAAACCACCATGGCCTTTGGTGACAGCCAGAACGATATGTCCATGCTTTCATGGGTAAAATATGGCGTGGCCATGGAAAATGGCCGCCAGGAGATAAAAAACATGCTGTCCCTTGTCTGTCCCCCCAATACACAGGATGGCGTTGCCAGGTACATTGCCCGCCATGTCCTGAAGGAGGATGTCTGTCTATGATCCAGGCCAAGGATTTTGCCGAATCGCTGCAGCTGAAGGAGCTATCCCCCTCCTCGAGAAAGGAGTGGGACATCCGCACCACGGACCTGAATCGTCCAGGAATGCAGTTCTGCGGCTTTTACGAATATTTCGCCTATGAACGCCCCCAGGTAATCGGCAAAGTGGAGATGACCTACCTGGAGGCGCTGGATCCTGAAACCAGGCGGAAAATGTTGAAGACATACTTCAGCTATAATCTGCCCTGCGTGGTGATTTGCCGCGGCATGACGCCGCCACCTGACCTGATCGAGGAAGCGGCACTCCGGGATATCGTCGTATACCAGACCAACATGGTCACCACCAAATTCACATTCAGCGCCATCAACTTTTTGAACCGCTGTCTGGCGCCAAGGATCACGCGCCACGGTGTTTTGGTGGATGTATACGGCGTGGGCGTGCTTTTGACCGGCGAAAGCGGCGTGGGCAAAAGCGAGGCCGCGCTGGAACTGGTCAAGCGCGGGCACCAGCTGGTAGCGGATGATGTGGTGGATATCTGCCGCGTTAACGACGAACGCCTGACCGGTGAAGCGCCGGAAATGGTCCGCCACTTCATGGAAATTCGCGGCATCGGCATTATTGACATCCGCGCTATGTTCGGCGTAGGCTCCGTCATCGTCAACAAGACCATTGATATCGTGATGCACATGGAGCAGTGGAACGAAAACAAGGAGTATGATCGTCTGGGGCTGACGGAGGAGACAATCACCATCCTGGGTGTGAAAGTCCCCCATCAGATCATGCCGGTCAGGCCCGGACGGAACCTGGCCATCATTATTGAGGTGGCAGCCAGAAATCTCAGTTTGAAGAGGCTTGGCTACAGTGCGGCCCACGAACTGGACCGCCGTATGTCAGACATGATCGCCAGAAATTCCGGTAACGATTAATATTTATACATAGGAAAGCGGGGACTGCTTGGTATGGTGTACATCGGTATTGATCTTGGCGGCACGGGTATTGCCGTAGGTATCGTAAATGAAGAGGGCAAAATCATTCAAAAGGGTTCAGCGCCTACCCTGGCCATGCGGCCTTATCAGGAAATCGTAAAGGATATGGCGGCTGTCAGTTTGGAAACATTGAAAGAGGCCGGCCTTACCCTAAATGATGTGCACAGCATCGGAATCGGCATTCCCGGCATCGCAAATCAAGATACAGGTGTGGTTGTTTTCTGCACCAATTTAAGCTGGCACGATGTGCCCCTTAGGGAAGAATTCCAAAAATACATCGATAAGCCCGTATTCATCGATAATGATGCAACCGTGGCTGGTTATGCCGAAAGCGTAGCGGGCATCAGTGCCGGCTGCCATTCAAGTGTTTTCCTCACCTTAGGTACTGGGGTGGGCGGCGGCATCGTAATAAACGGCAAGCCCTGGAGCGGCTTTCATAACATAGGCAGCGAAATCGGCCATATCACGCTGGAGCTGGACGGCGAGCCCTGTTCCTGCGGCAACAAGGGCTGCCTGGAGCGTTATTGCAGCGCCACAGCCATCATCCGCATGGCCAGGCAGGCATTGCTGGTTCACCCCGAAAGCAAAATGATGACCATGTGCAATAACAATCTGGAAAACGTGAACGGCAAGCTGGTGTTCGACGCAGCCAGGGAAGGCGACGAAACAGCCTTGAAGATTTTCCGCCGCTATGTGAAATACATGGCCCAGGCCATCAATACCATCGTGGCGTTTCTGGACCCGGAAGTGATCGTACTGGGCGGCGGCGTCAGCAAGGCGGGCGATTTCCTGCTGGACGCCGTCCGGGCAGAGGTACCACAATATCTGCTGTTCAAGACCATGCCTTACGCCAGGATCGAAATAGCAAGCCTGGGCGCTGACGCCGGAATCATCGGCGCGGCCATGCTGGGGAAATAAAACGCCATCCATAGCCGGGCTCTGGCAAAGGCGCATCAGCCCGGTTGAAAAGAGAGGAAGAAACAAATGTCCATCTCCATAAAGTCCCTGTTTCAAAATCCTCCTGCTCAAGATCTTGAACATGTGACGGTGTCCGGCTGGGTGCGGACGGTGCGCGACAGCAAGGCTTTCGCATTCATTGAGCTTAACGACGGCACATACTTCAAAAACCTGCAAATCGTCTGCGAGGATGGCCGTACCGAGGATTTCAAGTCAATTCCCCGCATCACCCTGGGCAGCGCCGTCGAAGCCACCGGTACGCTGGTTGCAACGCCCGGCATGAAGCAGCCCTTCGAATTGAAGGCTGATACAGTCATCGTGGTAGGCGCCTGCGAGGCGGAATTCCCCCTTCAAAAAAAGAGGCATACCTTTGAATATTTGCGCACACTGGCTCATCTTCGCCCCCGTACCAATACATTTGCGGCTGTGTTTCGCGTCCGCTCGCTGGCCGCGCAGCTTTTGCACGCCTTCTTTGCGGAGCGGGGTTTTGTATACGTACATACCCCCATCATCACCACCAGCGATGCAGAAGGCGCGGGCGAAATGTTCAGCGTGACCACCCTGGATATCGACAAGCCTCCCAGGGACGACAAGGGGCACGTGCTGGAGAGCGAGGACTTTTTCGGCAAGCCGGCCAGCCTTACCGTCAGCGGCCAGTTGAACGTGGAATCCTATTGCATGGCTTTCAGAAATGTGTACACCTTCGGCCCTACCTTTAGGGCAGAACGCAGCTTTACCGCCAGGCACGCCGCGGAATTCTGGATGGTGGAACCGGAAATCGCCTTTGCCGACCTGTTTGACGACATGGCGCTGGCGGAAGATATGCTCAAATACGTCATCACCGGGCTTCTTGACAAGGCCGCACCGGAGATGGAATTCCTGAATGCCTTTGTGGACAAGGAACTCCTGAACCGGCTTACCCTGGTGGCCAACAGCGAGTTTGCGAAGGCCTCCTATACCGAAGCCATCGATATTCTGCTTGGCTGCGGCGAAACGTTTGATTACCCCGTAAAATGGGGCATGGACCTGCAAACCGAGCACGAACGTTACCTTGCAGAAAAGCACTTCGGCCGGCCGGTGTTCGTATACAACTATCCCAAGGAAATCAAGGCTTTCTACATGCGCATGAACGATGATGAAAAAACAGTGGCGGCGGTTGACTTGCTGGTGCCGGGCGTGGGTGAACTCATCGGCGGCAGCCAGAGGGAAGAACGCTTCGAGAGGCTGGAAAAGCGCATTTTGGAGCTTGGCATGAATCCGGAGGATTACTGGTGGTACCTGGA
>JAEZJP010000029.1 GCA_023415715.1 Bacillota bacterium | reverse complement strand
GGGATCGTCTTCCGTGATGTAGATGGAAGCATAGCAGCCCTGGCTTGTGAGCAGATGGTTGGCGGACTGATAGGCGGCTGTCAAGCCTGTGCGGCTGATATTGAAGGGATAGATGAAGGCAAACAGGCTGCTTACCGCCTGGGGCTGTGCTTCCTTTTGATAGATGTCCCTGGAGACAAAGCTGCCTACCCCGCGCTTGCGGTAGAGGATGCCCTTGTTCTCCAGTTCCGTCATGGCCCGCCGCGCGGTGATGCGGCTGATGTTGTATTTTTCCATCAGCTTGCTTTCCGTGCAGATGGGGTGGTCAAAGGAGAAAGCTCCGCTTTGGATACTTTCCATGATATCGTCTATGACCACCTGATACAGCGTGGGCTGGGACGCGCCTTTCCCTTGCTTTGTAGACAGCATGATGCTTCTCTCCTTGAAAGAGACTAATACAAATACAATTTGTGTTCCCGTTTATTATAACAAACGATTATCATATATGCAAGTATGTCATGAAAAATAGCACACAAGAATATAGGTAGATATAACAGGATCGGTAATAGGACAAACGTAATTTGCACCGATAGCACAAAACGAAAGACTGAATTCAAATAATTTGGATAAATTGTATTGACATCTCGAAAATCCTATGCTAGTATTTGTTATAATAAATCGGACGGGGGAATATATACATGTTGGGCACAAAGCAAATGGCGCCCGGAAAGGCGAAAACCCGGCTTGGAATATTTTTGCGCCAGGTTTTCTCCAGCTGGCAGCTGTATGTGATGGCGCTGCCCACGTTTGCCCTTTTATTCATGTTCAGCTACATGCCCATGTTTGGAACCCTTTTGGCCTTCAAACGCTTCCAAACCAAAGCGGGCATACTTGGCAGCCCGTGGATGAAGCCGTTGTTCCGCAATTTTGAAATTCTGTTCCGTCCGAATTCCGCCGCCGTCAACGCTATCAAGAACACTTTGCTTTTAAACCTGATGTTTATCACCGTGGGTACCATCTTCGCGCTGGCGCTGGCGCTGATGTTCAACGAGATCCGCCACAAGCGGTATAAAAAGATTACCCAGTCATTGACCTTCCTGCCTTACTTTATCTCCACTGTGGTGGTGGGCATCTTCGCGGCGGGGCTGCTGGGCTACGACAACGGCGTGATCAACGGCATGCTTTCCTCCATGGGATTTGAGCGCGTCGCCTTTTATATGGAGCCCAAATACTGGCCATGGATACTGCTGGCGGTGAATGTGTGGAAGGGCGCGGGCTACAGCTCCGTAGTATACCTGGCCACCATTGCCGGCATCGACAGCTCCTATTATGAGGCGGCGCAGATCGACGGCGCCTCCAAATGGAATCAGATACGCTATATCTCCCTTCCCCTGTTGCGGCCTACGGTGATCATATTGACGCTGCTGGCCATCGGCAGGATCATGAACGCGGACTTCGGCCTGTTCTTCAATGTGACAGGCGATATGCCGTCCATTTATTCCTCTACAGACGTTATTGATACATTCATATACCGCACTCTCCGTAAAACCGGCGACATCGGCATATCCACCGCGGTGGGTTTGTTCCAGTCCGCAGTTTCCTTTGTGCTGGTGATCTTAAGCAACTGGGCGGCAAGGCGCATTGACGACAGCGCCGCGCTGTTTTAGGAAGGGGGCGGACACATGGTTAGCGCACAAACAAAACTGGTTGTGGCAAAAAGAAGGCATATGACCCTGGGGCTTATACTGGTCTATCTGTTCGTGGGCCTGTTTGCTTTCGCCTGCCTGTATCCCTTTTTGATGGTCATCTCGGGCTCCCTGACAAGCCGGGGCGAGGCCGCGCTGTACGGCTTCCGCCTGATCCCAAGGCAGCCCACCTTTGCCGCTTATGAAACGCTTTTCGTCAACTCCACAGCCATCGTGAACGGATATAAGGTGACGCTGTTCGTTACGGTCGTCGGCACATTTATGTCGCTGATGGTCAACAGTATGATGGGTTATGTGTTGGCCAGAAAGCAAATGAAGTTCCGCCGGGTACTTAACTTTTATGTGCTCTTCACAATGCTTTTCAACGGCGGCATGGTGCCCTGGTACATTATCTGCACCCGCTACCTGCATTTGCAGAACAACATCTGGGCCATGATCGTGCCCATGATGGCCAGCCCCTGGTATGTGTTTTTGATCCGCAACTATTTTCACTCCATCCCCGAAGAACTGTATGAATCTGCCAGAATTGACGGTGCGTCAGACTTTTTGATCTTCCGCAAAATCTACCTGCGCCTGGCCACACCGGTGCTGGCAACGGTTACGCTCTTTACTGCACTGGGATACTGGAACGACTGGTGGCTGGGACTTATGCTCATCGAGCGCAGCGAATTGCAACCACTGCAGATGCTGCTTCGCACGATTATCGCCAATATCCAGTTTTTGCAGACCATGGAATCCTCGCCCCAGGTACAGCAGCTCCTGGCCTCCATCCCCAGCGACGCGGTGCGTATGGCGCTTGTCATCATCACCACAGGCCCCATCATGTTCCTGTATCCCTTTGTGCAGAGGTATTTCGTGAAAGGCATCATGATCGGCGCCGTAAAGGGCTGAGACGAAGCAATACTCCGGCGCTGCGGCGCCACCTCCGCTTCGTAGGGCGAAGCCTGGAGCATTTACGCAGAGCGGAAATGCGGAACACCGGACAAGCGAAGCGCGGGACGGTGCGCAGATTCGTAGTGCGAAGCCTGGAGCATTTTGGTGGAGCGGAAATGCGGAACACCGGACAAGCGAAGCGCGGGACGGTGCGCAGATTTGTAGGGCGAAGCCTGGAGCATTTTGGCGGAGTGGAAATGCGGAACACCGGACAAGCGAAGCGCGGGACGGTGCGCAGATTTGTAGGGCGAAGCCTGGAGCATTACCGTGGAGCGGAAATGCGGAACACCGGACAAGCGAAGCGCGGGACGGTGCGCAGAACTGTATTGATTGGGGGCGGAAGCGTGCCCCATTCGATAGATTTTTGCCGCGATGCGGCGAATATAAAAAGGAGGAAGCCCCATGAAGAAGCTCGTTTCCCTTGTGCTGGTGCTGATGATGGTCATCGCGCTGGTACCCCTGACGCTGGCAAGCGCGGAAAGCAAGCTGGAGCCTGTGACGCTGCACTTTATCTTCTTCGGCGACAAGAAATCCGAGACAGACAACGTTTTTAAAGCCATTGCCGACAAGTACCGCGATGTATTGAACTGTGATTTTGACGTACAGTTCATCGCCGGCGACGATTATAAGCAAAAGCTGCTGGTGAAGGCCGCCGCAGGCGACGCCTGGGACATGAACTTTGAAGGCAACTGGCTGGGCTACTACCAGATGACCGCCATGGATGCCTATATGGACTTGACGGACCTTCTGCCCAAGTACGCTCCCGACCTGTATGCCGCCTATCAGGAAAGCGGCGCCCTGAGCGCTGCCACCTACAAGGGCAAGATCGTGGCCCTGCCTTGGACTATGGTCATGAACAACCGCACCCACTATCAGTGGCGCGGCGACTTGGCGGAAGCCAAGGGGATCACCGTTGAACCCGACTCCATCAAGACCTTTGAAGATGTGGACGTGCTTGCCCATAAGCTCAAGGAAGCCTATCCCGACAGGTACATCCTGGAAGCCGCTTCCCTGGACGGCGAACTGATCAAGTACAACCTGGTGGACATCGGCAACTCCCTGGTCGTTGACCTGAAGGATCCGGAATACAAGGTGCAGCCGCTGGAGCAGACCCAGGCTTACCTTGAGTTCGCCACCTGGGCCAAGAAGTGGCAGGACGAAGGCATCATCTGGAAGGACGTTCTCACCGACAAGACCGATCACAACGCCTTGATTGACCAGGGAAAGCTGATCTCCAAGTGGGGCACCCATGAGTTCGCCCGCCAGAACCGCGCCTGGGTCGAAGAAGGCGCCCGTTGGGACTTCAGCGTTCTCAATCCCGATGGCCTCTCCGCCAACCGTACCCCCTTGGCCAACGTGGCCGCTATCCCCGCAACGAGCGAAAATCCCGAGCGCACCCTTATGTTCATGAACCTTTTGCAGACCGACAAGGAACTCTACGATATGTTCCACTACGGCATCCTTGGCACCACCTATGTGCTGGATGGCGAAGCTGCCGTGTTCCCCGAAGGCATGAACGGCGCCAACTCCAACTACATGGAGTGGGGCGGACGCTGGGCTTACTGGAAGCCGCAGTTCATGCGTCCCGACTTCTCCTACGGCCCCGGATTCTGGACCGAGGAAGCCAATTTTGCCAAGTCCAACCCCAACAACGTCAACTCTCCCTTCGCTTCCTTCAGCTTTGACAAGACCGATGTGTCCATCGAAGCCGCCCAGCGCGACCAGATCCACACCGACATGAATAAGATCATCGAAGTGGGCCTGGCCGGTGACGCCGCCACCGCGGTGCAGAGCCTGATCGACCAGCAGAAGGCTGCCGGCCTGGATGTCATCCTTGCCGCCGCGCAGGCTCAGGTTGATGCGTTCCTTGGAAAGTAATCAGGATAAACAATACCATTAGGCCAATACCGGCGCTGTACACCAGCGCCGGTATTGCCAGTTCTGAATGATGCGCATTACGGAGGAAATCGCCGTGCAAGAACCATACCGGCAAAAAGACCTGCCCATTGAAACACGGGTGAATGACCTGCTGTCCCGGATGACGCTTGAGGAAAAAATCGCCCAGACGGATATGATACGGGGCGTGGAACTGGCCACGAAGGTGCATCCCAAGCATTTTTGTGCGGTGGATGCATCGTCTGATTTCCACTGGGACAGGGTGGAGGAGGCCATCGGGCCGGACGGCATGGGCTTTGTGCACGATGTGTATTCCGTGCCCAAGGTATTAAACCGCCTCCAGCGCTGGTTCGTGGAAAAGACTCGCCTTAACATTCCGTGCATTTTTACGGGGGAGGCGCTGCATGGCTTAAGCTACCCTGGCGCTATGGTTTTTCCCATGCCGCTGAACCTGGGCGCATCCTTTAACAGGAGTCTGACCTGTGCGGTGGGTCATGCCATAGCATCGGAAACGCGGAGCCTTGGCATCCATGAGATACTGGCCCCCAACCTGGATGTGGCAAGGGACCCCCGCTGGGGGCGCATGGAGGAAACCTTCGGGGAGGATACGTACCTTTCCAGCGAAATGGCGTATCAAATCGTCAGCGGGGAGCAGGGACGGGATATCAAGGATCCCGACACCGTGGTCTGCGAACCAAAACATTACTGTGTGCACGGAATTCCGGAGGGCGGTGTCAACTGCGGCCCGGCCAGGGCAGGCGTGCGGGAGGTGGAGACAAATTACCTTCCGGTTTTTGAAGCCGGCATCAAAAAAGCCGGGGCATATAACGCCATGGCCAGCTACAACAGCATCGACGGCGAAGCGGTGATGGCCTCTGAACATTATTTGCGGGAGATATTGCAGGATCGCTTTGGGCTGAAAGGCTATGTCCGTTCCGATTTTGGCGGCATCAACCGGCTGAAAACCAACCATCGCCTGACGAAGGATGATTTGTCCAGCATGGAAATGGCTTTAAGGGCCGGCGTGCATGTGCAGGGGTTCGATTATCCCAACGCGGTATGGCGGTCCGGGCTTTTGCAATTGGTTAAGTCCGGGCGGATCAGCGAGGAGACCATCAACGATGCGGCAAGACGCGTGCTTCGTGTGAAATTTGAGCTGGGTCTGTTTGAGAACCCCTATGTCTCCGAAACGCGATACCTAAGCGTAATAAGGTGTGATGACCACCGGGCGTTGTGCTATCAGGCGGCCTGCGAATCCACGGTGCTGCTTAAGAATCGTGATCATCTGCTGCCCATAGAAAAGAAAACCGGAACAATGGCGCTCATCGGCCCATCCTCCCGCCGCCAGCGCATCGGCAGCTATGCCTCGGTTCCGGACGGCTATCAGGTGCACTCCCTGTACGAGGAATTGCAAAAGGCCATGCCCGGCTGGCGCATCCTCCAGGAGGACGGCTGTGCGATTTCCGACCGGGATGTGACGCTGATGCCCGCCGGCTGGCTGAAAAGCGGCGTAAAGCTTACCTATTTTGCCGACGGGGATTTTTCCAACAAACCTGTGGGACAGGATGTGATGGGGGAAGTCAATTTCAACTGGATCCTGGCCAAGCCCCACCGGGATCTGCGCTTTTTGGGATATGGCGTGCGCATGGAAGGGGAATTTGTGATTGAGCCGGAAGCGTTGGGCCGGGAGGGCTCCTTTGCGGGTCAGCTTGTGTTCACCACCGAGGACAGCGTGCGCTTGTATGTGGATGACAAGCTGGTCATTGACAGCTTCGGAGATCACAAGCAGCCCCTGCCTGCCTGCGAGTTTTATTTTGACGAAGGCAAGCATCATCATTTTGTTGCGGAGTACATATGCGATGTGAGCGGCAATCGTGTCACCTTGAGCCTCATGCCCTACGGAAGAGACTCCGCCCTAAAGGCGGTTGCCTTGGCCCAAATGGCTGATGTAACAGTGCTTGTGTGCGGTGACGATACGGTAACCAGCGGCGAAGGTATGGACCGCTGCGAACTTACGCTGTACGGCCGGCAAAAGGAACTGGTGGAGCGGGTGGCAGCTGCAGGCAAAAAGACGGTGCTGGTGCTGGAAGTGGGTAAGCCTGTGGAATTGGGAACCGCGGGAGAAGCGCTGGACGCCATTGTGGTGCCCTGGTTCGGGGGAGAGATGGGGGCAAAGGCCATTGCCGATGTTCTGACGGGGAAAGTGAACCCTGCCGGACGACTGCCTGTAAGCTTTCCACGAAGCGTGGGTACGCTGCCTTGCTATTATTCCCGCCTTCCGGGCGCCAGCGCGGAATATTTGGAAGGCAAGCGGGATGCCCTGTATCCCTTTGGCCACGGGCTGAGCTATACGGAGTTTCATTACCGTGACCTTAAACTTAAAAAGACCGGCACGCCCTATGGGGTGCGCGTATCCCTGACTGTGGAGAACGTGGGAAAACGGGCCGGGGATGAGGTGGTTCAATTATATGTGCGGGATGAGGAATCCTCCATCGTTACGCCTGCAAAACTTTTGAAAGGGTTTGAGCGGATTACTCTTGAACCTGGGGAAGCAAAAACGGTGACTTTTGACCTTGGTTTTGACGCTTTCAAACTTATGAACAAGCAGTATGAGTGGGTGGTGGAACCGGGGGAGTTTACCGTTATGGCCGGTGCTTCCAGCGAGGATTTAAGGCTGGAAGGGAAAATTGTTTTGTAGATGAATGTGCAAGGTTATCCATATTGGGCTGGAGAAAGATTGTTTTTATAAGGAGAAGCATTTTATGCAAACAACAAAAGCGGCCGTGATTACCGGAGGCTCAAGCGGCATAGGCCAAGGGTGCGCCATTGTGCTGGCTGAACAAGGGTACGATGTGGCCATCACCTATTCCCACAACCGCGAAGGGGCGGAATTTACCCGTGAACAGGTGGAAAAGCTGAACCGCCGCTGCTTTGTTTATTCCGCTTCCCTTCAGGACAAGGGCGTGGCGGAGGATGTAGTCAGGCAAGCCAGGCGTGACCTTGGAAGGCTCGACCTTTTGATCAACAATGCGGGCCGGGATGCAAGAAACAGCATTCTCACCGCCACCAGGGAAGACCTGCAGTACATTGTGGATACGAATTTCATCGGTTATCTTATGGCTTCAGGGGAGGCTGCCCGCATCATGGTCAGGGATGGCACACGCGGGTCTATCCTCTTTGTCACTTCCACCAGGGGTGAATCCGCCCATCCGGATGATTTCGTATACGGCGGCATCAAGGCGGCCATCAACCGTGCCGCCCAGTCACTGGCTTTGGAACTGTCGGCCTATGGCATCCGGGTTAACTGCATCGCGCCTGGCGCCACCAGGGTCCGCCCCAACAATCCGCCCCCGGATGCCAAAGCCGGGGATATTGTGAGGGGGCGCCCTTATTACCCCATTGAGGATTCCATTCCCCTGGGCCGCATGGGCGTGCCGCGGGATACCGGCGAACTGGCGGCTTTCCTGGCCAGCGACAAGGGTACCTACATCACCGGCACCGTCATCCGAGTGGACGGCGGGCTGACGCTGCCCGGCCAGCCCGAATGGTTTGCCCCCTCCGTTTGGCTGGATAAGGCCTGGGCACAGCGGCATAAGGACGCAGCGATGGAGAAAAAGGACGAATAATTCATAACAAATGAGGTGGATTTTATGGCGCTTACGATTACGGATATCCGGCCGATCCTGACGGCCCCGCAGAACATTCCCCTGGTGATTGTCCGCGTGGATACCAGCGAACCGGGCCTGTACGGCCTGGGCTGCGCCACCTTTACCCAGCGTTTTTTGACGGTGGCTTATGAAGTTGAGCACTACTTAAAACCGCTTTTGGTAGGCAAGGATGCTTCCCGTATTGAGGACATATGGCAGATGACCATGGTGTCCGCCTATTGGCGCAACGGGCCCATCCAAAACGCCGCATTGTCCGGCGTGGACATGGCACTATGGGATATCAAGGGCAAGCAGGCAGGGCTGCCTCTGTACGAATTGTTTGGCGGCAAGGTACGCGAAGGTGTGCGTGTCTACCGGCATGCCGACGGGAAAACGCTGGAAGAGGTCGGCGACCGGGTACAGGCCTTTATGGAAAAAGGCGTGCAGGTCATAAGGCTCCAGCACGGCGGATACGGCGGGAATGCCGGCGGCATCCAGCCGCTTACCTCCCTGCGGCCGGAAGGCGCCTGCAGCGGGGCGTACTACGATCCTTTGCAGTATCAATTGTCCGTGACCAAGCTGTTTGACTATATGCGCAACCGGTTTGGCTTTTCAGTGGAATTCTGCCATGACGTGCACGAGCATTTGGAACCCATGGAATCCATCCGCATGGCCAAGGAGCTGGAGCCCTACCGCCTGTTCTTCTATGAGGATTCCCTGGCTCCTGAGCAAGGTGAATGGTTTGAGCTCATGCGCAAGCAAACCCACACACCCATCGCCATGGGCGAGCTGTTCGTGAACCCCAGGGAGTGGACACCGCTTATTTCCAACAAGCTGATTGACTACATCCGCTGCCACATCAGTCAAATCGGCGGCATCACCCCGGCGCGCAAACTAGGCATCTTCTGCGAAGCGTTCAGTGTTCGCACCGCATGGCACGGGCCTGGGGATGTTTCGCCTGTAGGCCATGCCGCCAACATCCACCTGGATGTGTCCAGCTGGAATTTCGGCATTCAGGAATGGTCCGGGTTCAGCCAGGCCAGCCAGGATGTGTTCCCAGGCTCGCCGGAGCTTAGAGGCGGTTATGTATATCCCAATGACAAACCCGGCCTTGGCATCGACATCGATGAAAAGCTGGCAGCGAAATTCCCCTGCGATGCGTCTCTGCCCACCTGGACCAACTGCCGCCGGCCGGACGGAACGCTGGGAAGACCTTAATCATAAAAAAGACGCCGCAATTACGCGGTGTTTTTGATAATACTCTTTCTAATCACTTTATCCATCGATCCATCCAGAAAAATAACGGGCGGTCTTATAAAAAAAACATGCTGTTAAAAACGTGAACAGGCGGGCGATTGATAATCGCCCCTACATCCGTAAAGAGTTTGTTGAAATCTCTACCGGAGCACTTGCGAGCCGGAAGAAACGTCAACCTTCTCTATACGGTGTAGGGGCGATTATCAATCGCCCGCTGTGTACCGGCTATCTAAAGTCCGGAGAAAAGTATTCGTAACACCATCAATGCAGGAACTTTTTGGATTGATGTAAAAGGATTATTTTTTGGCCGGCAGCAGCTTTAGCAGCCATTGATACAACAGGTCCACACCTTTTTCCGGCAACAATTCCAGCATGGCCAGCATCTTTCCGGTACCGATACGGTATTTGATCCTTGGATGCTTGGCTTCCAGCGCATGGAGGACTACTTTTGCCAGCTTGTTTGCATCGTTGTCGTGCTTTAATTCCTGCATCATCAGTGGTTTCAACCGCGAAAGAACATTTTTGTAATACTTGGTTTCCGCCAGCGTTTGTGCAAAGCCGGCTATTGTGTTCTGCGTCATGTTGGTTTGAAACGAACCCGGCTGTATTTTGATTACGGGGATGCCTAAAAACATCAGCTCCCTCCGAAGACTGTCGCTGTAGGCTTCCACGGCACGCTTGGAAAGGAAGTACGGCGCGGCAAAAGGCTGGGCCGTCATCCAGCCTGCTTCCGAAGAGCAGTTGATGATCCGGCCCTTCCCTTTTAGCAGCAGTTCAAAAAACGCGCGGTTTACACGGATCATACCCATTATGTTTACGTCAAGCAGACGCTGCGCAAGCTGAACACAACCGCCCTCCACCATGGAGGCAAAAGCGCTGCGCCCCGCAAAATTGACAATGGCGTCCAGCCTGTCCGTATGCTCTGCTACAGTCTTCTGTGCCGAAAGCACGCTTAAGTCATCCGTGATGTCCATATGCAATGGAATCACATTGGCAAGCGACTTATACCCGGCAAGCTTATCATCATTTGTTCCGGCGGCAAATACTGTCCAGCGGCCCGTTTGAGACAGCGCTTTTATGCAAACCTCTCCCAGACCGCCGGTGGCGCCTATGAAAAGAACGTATTTCATCATTTTTTCAAGACCGCGTTATATTTGGCGTACGGCTGCATGGGGCCGGCACAGCCTACCACATACTCCGTTACCTCCATGGTGGCCTTGTCGCCCTCAAAGGTGAACCTGTACACCTCGTGATACGGTTCCTCTACATACTGCCAGTCGATGATAAAGGTATTGCCGTTTACCCAGCTGCCTTTCAGGGCCACGCCACGATAGGGCGGATACCAAACCAGCGTACCTAGCTGCTTTACGTCGGATACACGGTACACACCGTCAAGACCCACGGGCAGCGCGAACTTTTTCCCCTGTTGCACGATGTTCAGGGTGCAGGATTCCGGACTGTCAAACGTAAGGGAGAATCTTGAAATGAAGGAGTTCACGCCATACGTTTTTCCATTGATTTGGCCGGCCGTTTCCGGCAGGGGAGCGGCAGCCTGCGGCGTGGGGTTTTCCAGTTCCTTCACGTAATCCGCCAGCGCATGAAAGTCCTTTTCGTTGGCGGGCAGCGGTTCTCTGGACTTTGCGGCGGGCATGACAAAGTCGCTCATCAGCTTCACGGGCTGGTATATTTCGGAATAGTTGATGCCGCTGGTGAAAACGGCCACCATGTCGTATTCCGGCAGGATGTACACAAACTGCCCGGCAAAGCCGTCCGCCCTGAAGCCTCCAAAGGGATTCATCCAGAACTGGTATCCGTAATCGTCGCCCCTTGTTTCGCCCCAATAGCCCTCAATATGCTTTTGCGTGGCCGTTTCCACCCAAGAGGAGGGCACGATTTGCTTTCCGTTCCAAACACCCTTGTGCAAGATCATATACCCGAATTTCGCCATATCCATAGGCGTGATGCGAAGGCCCCAACCGCCGGTATTGATGCCTTCCGCGGTCTTTTCCCAGGCGTAGCCGCTTATGTTAAGCGGGTCAAACAGCCGTTCACGAGCGTACTCTTCCACATCCTGGCCAGTCGTTTTCTTTAAAATGGCAGCCAGCAGATGCGACGCTCCGCTGTCGTACAAAAAGCGCGTTCCGGGCTTTGTGGAAAAAGGCAGGCCGAAAAAGTTTTGCGGCCAGTTGCCGCTGCCATACACAGCATCCACGGAATCGGCGGTATGGCCGGCCGACATGGTTAATATGTTTTCAACGGTGCTGTCTTCAAGGCCGAGTTTGTTTGCCGGCATTTTAAGGTCGGGAAATATGTCTGTTATCTTCTGGTCCACACCCTTGATTTTGCCCTCACTGATGGCTATGCCGACAAGCGAAGAGGTAAAGCTTTTTGTGGCCGAAAACAAGTCATGCCGCGTATCCCTGTGGAAAGGCTGGAAGTATGCTTCGCATACAAGATACCCTTTGCGTATGATCAGAACGCTGTGGATTGGCACCTTGTTTGCTTGTATGGTTTCAAACATTTTCAAAAGGAGCTCCGAATCCATCCCCTGTTCCTCCGGGGTGGAGGTACGCCATTCATCATCTGGATAGTACATATCCTTTTCCTCCGTATTCTCGGCAGCGCCGCAGTTTCCAGGAATGCAGGAAAGGAAGATTTGCAAAGCGAACAGGAATAGGACAAGTATTTTTTTCATGGGCTTTCCTCCTTCACTTTCACATAAGATATATCTTCTCTTTGAACGCTTACTTAGAATTATGCGGTGCCATTATATGTAACCACAGCATAGCAGGCCATTTTTTTCCTGTCAAGTCAGGCGTTACCGGCAGGTGTTATTATTTTGCCGTTTGCATATGGATAATTTACCCATCCGTATTCGTTCATTGTGTATATTGAGATGAGTATGTATAAGGGAGGGACTAAAAGTGAGGAAGCTGGCAGGGTGGCTTGTATTTTTGATCTGCGGGATGATGCTGACGGGTGCGCTTAGCCAGGGATCCTGGGAACAAATCAACCAGGAGATTTCGAGGCCGGAGGATTGGAAGCAGATTGTAACGGACAGTGCCTTTCATTTGGGCGAAAAGGCGGAAATCGGTACGGTAGGGAGTCAAACGCTGTATGAAATGAAGTTTGGCACTTATCCCAGCATCGACGGCTCCACCGTATCCGTGCCCATGGTCATGGAGTTTGCGCGCCAGCATCTGCTGCTTAAGGAAGAGGAAGTGAAGGGATTCGCTTTCCTCTCCACCACGCATACGGCCTATGAGCACCTGATCCTGCATGAGCCCAACGGCTCGGCACAGCTTCCCTCCCAGTCTGCGGCAATGGATGAAAACCACCCTGTGGACATCATCATTGCCACGGAACCATCGGATGAGGAATTGGCACTTGCGGCGCAAAATGGCGTGACACTTGTTAAAAAGCCCGTATGCTACGACGCCTTCGTATTCATCACCCATAAGGACAATCCTGTGAATGATCTCACCGTAGAGCAGATTCAAAAAATCTACACCGGGGAGATCGTCAACTGGCGCGATGTGGGCGGGACGGATGAAGCGATACTGGCCTACCAGCGTAGCAAGAATTCCGGCAGCCAGACTGCCATGGAAAACCTGGTGATGAAGGGGCTGCCCCTTAAAGCAGCGCAGCCCAACTTTGTAACCGGCGATATGGACGGGCTGGTCCGCAGGGTGGGGGACTATGCAAACGGAATGGGCAGTATCGGCTATACTTACAAGTTCTATATCGATACCCTCTATAAGAGTGATGATATAAAGGTACTTTCCATAGACGGCATCGCTCCAACCCCGGAAAACTTGCGAAATGGAACCTACCCCTTTACCACCAGCTATTTCGGGGTGATCAGGGCTGGAGAGGAGCAGACTGTGGGCGGGCTGTTCCTTGACTGGATGCTTTCCGAAGAAGGTCAGAAATGCATCGCCCAGGCGGGCTACATTCCCATGATGGAACTGCCGCCGCAGTGAAGGAGGATGGATTTGCATGCGCAGGCTGTTTCTTTTTGCGCTGCTCGGCACGCTTGGGCTCATGTGCTTCTTTACTATTGGTGCGGGGGCGGAAACGGTGACCCTGGATGGTATCCACTATGAAATCAAGGATGGATACGCCTTCTTTGCTGGATTTGAGGAAGGTGCAGAGTCCTTTATAGCGCACGCCATGGTGAATGGGTACATGACCCAGTATTTAGGGGATGAAGAACAGGAAGAAAACCTGACGGTGAAGGAACTGGCGGTCGGGCCTGAAATTACCGACCTTAGCCAGATATTTGCCTTTCAAAATCTAATGTATATGTGCCGGGCTCTGGAAAGGATCACTCTGCCTGAATCGCTTGCTAATATTGGCGAAAACCTACCCTATTTCAATGAAAGCCTGAGGGAATTTGCCGTTGCGCAAGGCAATACGGTTTTTAAGGCCGTCGACGGGGTACTTTTCAGCAAGGATGGCGGAACGCTTTTGGCTTTCCCAGAAGGCAAGGGAGAACAATATGATATCCCTGCAGGCGTAAGGTCCATAGGGAAGGGGGCTTTTGGCTACAATGAGCATTTGAAGCACCTTACGATTCCCGAAGGCGTCACGCAGCTTGAGGAAAGCGCTCTCATGGGATTGATGGCGGTACAGGATATTGCGTTGCCTGCCTCCTTGGCTGACATGAAAAACAATGCGCTTCCTAACGGAGAGGGGCTCCAGCAGATCACTGTGGCTGATGGGAATCAGTCTTTTCAAAGCATCGATGGCGTTCTTTACAGCAAAGACGGAAAAACACTTATGTTCTTTCCTTCGGGCAAAGGCGGGCAATATGATATACCCACGGGCACGACCTCTATCATGGAGAATGCATTCGGCCCCAATACTACTCTAAAAAGCCTCACGGTGCCCGAGGGGATCACGGAACTTTCAGCAGGTGCGCTATGGAGTTTGAGCGGGCTTACGCAGCTTTCCCTGCCTGCCTCCTTAAGGTCCATCGGGGAAATGGCACTGCCCGGTTATGGGGCGCTTGAGCAGATCACTGTGGCGGATGGGAACGAACAGTATCAAACGTACGAGGGGGTGCTGTTCAGCAGGGATGGGAAAACGCTATTGATCTTTCCTGCAGGCAGGCATGGTACATATGAGATCCCGTCAGGCACGTTCTTTATTGATGAGAGAGCATTTGATGGGTGTAAAAACCTTACCGGAATCACGGTTCCGGACGGGGTTACTGCCCTGCCGCAATTCTTGTTTTCAAGTGGTACGGCGATTGAGGAAATACACCTTCCCGCTACGATTGTGGAGATTGGGGAAAAAGCGCTGCCCGATTATGGGGCAATCCGCCGCGTTGAGATGGCGGAGGGCAACCGGCGCTATAGAAGTGTGGACGGCGTGCTTTTTGAGGGAGAGGAGCTGATCTATTATCCTCTCTGCCACGGGCAGTCCTATGATGTGCCTGCTGGGACGACGCGCATCCGAAATGGGGCTTTTTCCAACAGTGAAATGCTGGAGACCGTCTCCATCCCGCGAAGCGTGAAGGAGATCGGAGAAGGAACCTTTTACCGCTGCACTTCACTTGCAAGGGTGTCCCTGCCCATCACGCTGACCAAGATTGGTCATTCGGCCTTTGCCAACTGCATTGCCCTTACCAGCATCATCTTGCCCCCTAGCCTTACCAAACTGGAAGAGAGTGTTTTTTACAACTGCCCTTCCCTTACGCAAATCCAAGTTCCGGACGGCGTAACAGAGCTGGACACATTCGTATTCGGAGGTCACAACCCCGGCTTTGTGTTGTATGCTTCGAAGGGCTCGGCTGGCTATTGGCATGCCTGGGAATATGGCATCCTCTGGGCGGAACCGGGTGGCGTTCCGGGAATTGTTAAGCCAATTGACCGGCAAACGCAGTCCGCGGTGGTGAACAATGCAAGCAATCAGGAGTTGTTGGACCTGTTTTCAAAGCCTGATAACGGAGCAAAGTCTCTGGGCAAATACGCAAACGGCACCACCGTGCAGGTTCTTGACACAAAGGGTGATTGGGCACATGTGCAGTTGTATGGCGCCCAAGGGTATATGACTTTGGAAACCCTGATCTTTACCGACAAATTTAATGATCTTGTGCGCATCACCTGGGGCAGGAAGCGCCAGGACATAGGCGAACCTTTTCGGCTGTATGCAGAACCTTCTGAGGAGGCACCCTCGGAGGTTATTACGGAGGATGTATCCATACGTATCCTGGATACGGTGGGCGTGTGGTATCATGTTCTGCTGAAAGATCGGGAAGGGTATATACCGGTGCAATATTTGAATGTGGCATGCGACCAGCCGCAAACTTATGAAGAGGAAGATTGCTATGTGGTGTCCAACCCCAAATCTTCGGACCGGCTGCACCTTCGGGAGGAACCCTCCACAAAAAGCACTTCTTTGGGCCGCTACTTCAATGGTACACAGGTGGAGGTCATTGATTATGGTCCGGAAGGTTGGGCCCATGTGCGCGTGGACGGTAAAGAAGGTTATATGATGACTCAATATTTGGTGGCTGTCTATTGGAATGGTGAGCAAAACCTGTGGGGACATGGCTGAAAACAAACGGGTGGCGTAAGCACAGCTTCCAAAATGCACACAGGAATGCCTTGAATGGTCTGCTTCGGAGATTTATACTGCTAAAGCAGGAAGTGAATAGGGAGGAATACAATGGAAAGTGGACGTGAGCCCAACACGGACAGCGCCTTTTCGATCCGCATCGACGATATCATGATCGACTGTCCCGATGCAAAGAAGCTGGGCGATTTTTACGCCGGGCTGCTGGGTTGGAATAAAACTGTACTGAACAAGGAATGTGTGTCGGTCCATGCGGAAAACCAGGCCATCCGCTTGCTCTGCCAGCAGGAGGATGATTATCAACCGCCCGTTTGGCCTGAAGCAGAGGACAGGCAGCAAAAAATGCTGCACCTTGATTTTACGGTCAGCGATTTGAAGAAGGCTGTGGAGCATGCCAAAGCTTTGGGTGCTGTGATGGCTGGAGAGCAATACAATCCCGGACAATGGATCACCATGCTGGATCCGGCGGGGCATCCGTTTTGCCTTTGTCTACCGGAATAGAATCTGTCTAGTAAACGAAGTTTCGTTTTTAAGCCTTCTACACATACTCTACATATACTCTTCCTTAAAAATCGACCCAATGGCAAGTAGCCGAGGCTTCCCCTTGAGGGCTCCGTAGCCGAAGCTCCGCCTGTGGCGGGTGAAGCGAGGCGGAGGAGGCTGGCGAAACGAGCAGTGCGAGCGGTAGCGAGCAATGCGACGATTGAGCCAGATGGGATAGCTGTCGACGAAGGAGACTGATGAGGTGTATGGCGGAATAAACATACGTAACAAAACACCTCATCCGTCGCTGCGCGCCACCTTCCCCTCAAGGGGAAGGCTTTGCCTGCGTACCGTGAACAGATTTTCATCCTCTATCTACAAAACATATGTTATGTTTTATTGAAGTGTGTATAAGGACATAGATATAAAGGCCAGGCAATATGCCTGGCCTTTACATGTTACATGTTTGCTATTACTTAAGCAGTTCCAGCATCATCCGCTCCGCCAGGGTGACCTTGAATTCGGTGTTTTTGATGTAGGCGAATTCATGCGTGGTGTGCATGCCGTCCCCTTCCAGCCCGAAACCGTCCAGCACAGGGATGTTTGCCAGGCCTGCGATGGATATATCACCCGCGCCGCCGGTACTCTCTGCGCCAAGGGAAACGCCGTATTCCGCGGCAATCTTCTGGGCTAGCTTCACAAGCTCCATACTCTGCTCCGTAGCCTTCAGCGCCGGGTGGGTATTGCCCCAGGTAAGCGTTGTGGTGGTGCCCGGAACGCCGGGAGCATTCACAATTGCAAGGAGCTTATCCATCAGTTCCTGCCTATAAGATTGGTCATAGTAGCGGAACTCGCCGCGGGCCACCGCTTCATCAGCCACCACGTTTTCCGCCGTGCCGCCCTGTACAACGCCGATGTTCACGGAAATGTCCCGGCTGTCGTCCCTCAATTCATAGATGGCGTTGATCCTTTGGCAAAGCTCCTGTATGGCGCTGGCGCACTTAAGGTAATTTGCCCCGGAATGGCCGCGTATGCCTGTGCAGCGGATTAAGAAAGAGGTAACGCCCTTCCTTTCACAGGTGAGCGCGCCGCCTTTGCGGGCAGGCTCAAAGCTTAATGCGGTAAAGGAGTTTTGGGCGTTCTTGAGGATGATGGGATAGCTTTCGGGGGAACCAACCTCCTCATCCGGGTTCAAAACCACCTTGACCGTATACTTTTCCTGGTTAGCCTTGGGCAGCACGTTTTTTAAAGCGTGGAGCATCACGGCGATGCCGCCCTTCATGTCGCACACGCCGGAGCCGCGGGCAATATCACCCTCAATCTCAAAAGGCTGGCATTCGGCGCGGGGGAACACCGTGTCCATATGCCCCATCAGCATAAGCTGCTTTTTGCCATGGCCGAAAGAACACTCCACCACAGGGCCCATGTTTGTGCCGGGGATCAGCGCTACAGCCATGCCCAAGGCTTCAAAATCCGCGGCGATTGCCTTGGCCAGGGCGGTGACGTCCTCTCTGTCCAACGTTCCGCTGGGCAGGGATACATACTTTTCTAAGGTTTCCAATAAGCTTTGCATACTTCTCATCCTTCGCGCTTTTATATGATGTCTATTTTATTTCGTCAGGCAGGTGGCTTTTTATAACCTGAAAACTATGGGTGAGCGCAATCTGTTCCTTTTGCTCCAGTGCAAACTCCGGCATAGGAACGGCTCCCGCTTTGCCCACAAGGCAGGGCACGCTGGCGTAAATGCCGTCCCCGCCATAGATGCCCTTCAGCATGACGGAACAGGGGAGTATGGCCTGTTCATCATTCAGGATGGCTCTTATCAGCCTTGCCGCAGCGGAGCCGATGCCAAACTCCGTGCAGCCCTTGCCCATCACAATATCCCAGCCGGCCGTAACCGTGCTGCGGCTGATGTATTCAAAATCGATGCCGGGATAGGAGTTCATAATGGCTTTCAAAGGCAGCCCGCCCACTGTGACGGTGCTGAGGGCCGGCACCTGGCTGTCGCCATGCTCGCCCAGGCAATAGCCCTGAACGGAGGATACGTCCACTTGAAGCGCACGGGCCAAAAGTACCCTGAAGCGGGCGGAATCAAGCGCCGTGCCCGTGCCGATGACGGTAAGCCCGGTTTTTAATTGAATGTATTGAGCGATCACATCACATGGGTTGGATATGGATATCACCATGCCGTGAAAGCCGCAGCTTAAAAGGCCCGCAATCACATCGTCGGCCACTTTCAGGGTCGGTTCCAGCTCTTTCAGCCTGTCGGAGCTTTCATACCCTGTGGCGCAGGCGCACATCACAGCAATAGCGGCGTCGGCGATTTGATCATACTGTCCCTCATAAACATGCACTGTGTTTGAATAATATGCAGTTGCGTCCCGCAGGTCGGCGGCGTGGCCGCGGGCCTTTGAGCGGTCCTTGTCCAGCAGGGCAATTTCCTTGGCCAACCCCAGGCGGATGCATTCGGAAGCTACATGGCTGCCCACATGGCCGGCTCCGATGATAGCAATCTTTGCGGATGGAAGCATGGTATTCTCCTTAAAACAGCAGATTGCACAGGAAAAGCTTGCCGCCGCGTATACGCGGCGGCAAGCTGCTGTTGCTATATGTTTGCCTTACGGATTCGGGGTGGCGGTAGCTTCCGCGGCGGGGGCGGCTCCGGAGGCAAGCTGGGCGTTCAGGGCGTTGGCGTTGTTGATCCACTGCACGTACAGCCCGTTTTCGCCGGTTACTTCCGCGATGGCCTCGTTGATGGCGGCCAGGAGTTCATCTTCTCCCTTGACGACGGCCACAAGAGCACCAGCGGGCGCGTAGTCGAAAGGAGTCTCGCAGATGGCCAGGTCGGGATTGTTTGCTACCAAGGGTTCGGCCACGACAGCGGCCAAGGCGATGCCATCGGCTTGTTTGGACTTGAGCAGCAGGATGCCTTCATCGATCTGGGTGATCTGAGCCAACGTGGACTCTTTCAGCTGCTCCTGGACCAGGGACTGCTGCAAGGAAGCGTTCTGCGCGGCCACGGACTTGCCTTTGAAGTCGGTCAGGGTCTTGATGGTCTCGGCGTCTTCCTTACGGATGACGATCACCTGGTTGCCGTCGTTGAAATAAGGATCGGAAAAGTCCATGGAAGCGGTGCGCTCTTCTTTATAGGTGAGCCCTGCGATGGCCAAGTCGGCGCTGCCGGTGCCGATGGCGGCCAGCACGGCGTCAAAGGTCATGGGCTGCAGCACCAGTTCGACACCCAGTTTCTCGGCAATGTACTTGGCAAAGTCGATGTCGGCGCCCACGGGGTTGCCGCTTAAGTCCAGGAACTCATAGGGAGGGTAGTCGGGGGATGTGGCGACGCTGATCTTGCCGTCGGCCTTGATCTTCTCCAGACGGCTTAAGGGAGTGGAAGCCAGGGCTGTGGCGGCGGAAAGAATCATGGCCAGAACCATGCATACACAAAGTAGTTTTTTCATCGAGAGGGTTCCTCCTTGCATCTTTGATGTGCCCCATTGTATACCCGCGGTAAGTAAATGTCAATACAGAATGATGAAAATTTATGCATTTTCTTTTCAAGCGTGCGCCTGCGTTCCAAAGCGCAAAGAAGCATAGAAATCCTAAAGGAAAAAATCCTGTATCGCTTCTATACAAATGGGGGTGGCTATGTTATACTATAGCGTGTTATACTGAATATTCACAGAATTATACAATTGAGGAGCCAGCGACATGCCAGAACTCAGCCACCGGGTACAAACGTTTACCGATTCCGTGATCCGCCGCATGACCCGCATCAGCGATGAATTCGGCGCCATTAACCTCTCCCAGGGTTTCCCCGATTTTCCGCCGCCCAAACCCATCACCGATGCCCTTCGAGACATCGCCGGGGAAGGGCCGCATCAATATTCCATCACCTTCGGCGCACAGGATTTCCGTCAGGCCCTGGCACAAAAGCAGGGCGCAGCCATCGGCCGGGAGATTGACCCGGAGAAGGAAATCGTGGTGACCTGCGGCGGTACCGAGGCCATGATGAGCGCCATGATGACGGTGTGCAACCCCGGCGATAAGGTGATCGTGTTTTCCCCCTTTTATGAAAATTATGGGGCCGATGCCATCTTGTCAGGGGCGGAGCCGATTTTCGTTCCCCTGACGCCGCCGGATTTCAAGTTTGACAAAAAAGTGCTGGAAGATGCCTTCCTGCAAGGCCCCAAGGCTATCATCGTCTGCAATCCTTCCAACCCCTGTGGCAAGGTGTTTACATATGAAGAGCTTATGTACATCGGGCAGCTGGCCCAGCGCCACGATGCCTTCATCATCACCGACGAGGTGTACGAGCACATCGTCTACGATCCATGGAAGCATGTGTGCGCCGCGTCGCTGCCGGGGCTATATGACCGTACCATCACCTGCAGCTCCCTATCCAAGACCTACTCCATCACCGGTTGGAGGCTTGGGTATTTGATCGGGCCGGAGGCGGTGATCGAATGTGCCAAGAAGGTGCACGATTTCCTGACGGTGGGGGCGGCTGCACCGCTGCAGGCCGCGGCGGTGGCGGGGCTTATGATGAGCCAAGACTATTATGAGGGCTTGAAACAGATCTACACCGAAAAGCGAAATTACTTCTTGCAGGGGCTTGACGACCTGGGCCTTGAGCATACCGTGCCCCAGGGTTCATACTTTGTGATGGTGGACATCTCCCGGTTCCTTCAAAAGGAGCAGTTCCAGGGCTGGTCTGATTTGAAGTTCTGCGAGTGGATGATTAAAAATATCGGCGTGGCCGCCGTGCCGGGCTCCAGTTTTTTCAGAGAGCCTGTGAACCACTTGATCCGGCTGCATTTTGCCAGGGAAAAGGCGACGCTTCAAGAGGCGCTGCGCCGGTTGGCGAAGCTTTCGGAGGTATAAATGGCTAGGGACATCCAGGAAACGAACAGCGTCATCCTGCCCAGCTATGCAATCGGGCCGGATGCGTATGGCGCTTTGAGGTTTGCTTTTCCCACGCCCGTGCGCATCCTTCTGATCGGCGGGGAAAAGGCTCTTGCGGCCGGGCAAAAGGCCCTTTTGCAGGCGCTGGATCAAACGTCATACCAGCTTGCCGAAGTTGTGACGTATAAGGGATGCTGCACCATCGCCGATGCAAAGACCCTGGCCGAAAGGGCGAAGGGGTTGAACGCCCAGGTGATCGCAGGCATGGGCGGTGGCAAGGCATTGGATACCGCCAAGGCCTGCGCACATTTTGCAGGCCTTCCGGTGATCACGCTGCCCACCATCGCTGCCACTTGCGCCGCAGTGACGGCGCTGTCAGTGATGTATCATGAAGACGGATCGTTTGATCAGTTCCTTTTCCTCAAAACGCCTCCGGCACATGCGCTGATCCACACCGGCATCATCGCGTCAGCCCCCGCCAAGTATCTTCGCGCCGGCATGGGGGATGCCATCGCCAAGCACTTTGAGAGCACCTTTTCCGCCCGTGGCGACGTGCTGGGCTATCGGGATACCCTTGGCATTGCCGTCAGCCGAACGTGTTACGAGCCGCTGCTTGCGGTGGGTGCACAGGCGCTGCGGGATTGCGAAAGCAATGTGGACAGCCAGGCCCTTCGCGATGCGATTTTGTCCAACATCGTCAGCACCGGGCTTGTGTCGTTGCTGGTGAAGGAATGCTACAACGGCGCGCTGGCCCACTCGCTATACTACGCTTTGGAGCCGCTACCCGAAATCGCCCACGGCTGCCTACACGGGGATTTCGTGGCATATGGGGTGCTTGTGCAGCTCTATATGGACGGACAGGCGGAGAAAGCATCGGAAGTGTTCCGCTTCCTCGTGTCTTTGGGCATTCCCGTGAGCCTGAAATCCATGGGCGTGGATACGGCGTCACCGGTATTTCTCAATGCGCTGGGCACAGTTGCGGGCCAGCCGGACATGAGGCACCTGCCTTATCAGGTGACAGGGCAGATGGTGTTGGAAGCGGTTAAAAAATTGGAAGATCGGTACGGATCATGCGGATTTGATAGGGGGGCGCCGGATTGTTTACCAACATGATACCAAACATTTTCAAGGTGATCGAAAGATTTCCGGGGTTGTTTTTAAAAGGCGTAGGGTACACCCTGCTCCTGTCTTTGATCACCGTCTTGCTGGGGACTGTTCTTGGCTCCCTGGTGGCGCTTTTGCGGCGGTCGAAGATCGCGCCTTTCCGGTGGTTCGCCATCGCGTATACGGAGATCATCCGGGGTACGCCGCTCCTGTTGCAGCTGTATGTTTTCGCGTTCCTGCTCCCGGCGCTGATCCCGGTTTTGAAAAACGCCAACTTCTTCAACGTGACCGTCGCACTGGTCCTAAACTCCGCAGGGTACGTGAGCGAGATCATCCGCGCCGGCATCCAGGCCGTGGATAACGGGCAAACAGAGGCGGCCAGATCCCTGGGGCTCAGTTCCCGCCAGACTATGACCCACATCGTTTTTCCCCAGGCCATCAAAAACATCCTGCCCGCGCTGTGCAATGAGTTCGTTACCGTGATCAAGGAAACGTCCCTGGCCTCCACCTTCTTTGTGGGAGACCTGATGACGGCCTACAACAACATCAAGGGCGTCATGTACCTGGTGCTGGAACCCCTGATCGTGATAGGTATCATCTACTTTATATTGACGTTTACACTGAGCAAGGCCGTCGCCGTGCTGGAAAGGAGGCTGAAAGCCAGTGATTGAGGTACGTAATCTGCATAAGGCTTTCGGTGAGCTTCAAGTGCTCAAAGGGATCACCGAACGGATTGAAAAAGGGGAGGTCATCTCCATTATCGGGCCTTCCGGCTCGGGGAAATCCACCTTTTTGCGGTGCCTGAACCTATTGGAAAAGCCCACAAAGGGGCAGGTGATCTTCGAAGGAGTCGACTTGACCCAAAAGGGCGTCAACGTAGACCTTCACCGGCAGAAGATGGGCATGGTGTTCCAGCATTTTAACATCTTCCCGCACCTGACAGTGAAAGACAACATTACCCTGGCACCTGTTTTGACGGGCAGAAAAGGCAAGGCGGAGATGGAGGAGTCCGCACGCGAACTTCTCCAGCGTGTGGGGCTTTTGGATAAGATCAATGAGCATCCAAAGCGCCTTTCCGGCGGGCAGAAGCAGCGGCTGGCCATCGTTCGCGCTCTGGCCATGGAGCCGGAAGTAATGCTCTTTGACGAGCCTACCAGCGCGTTGGACCCGGAAATGGTGGGCGAGGTGCTGGTGGTTATCCAGGACTTGGTAAAAAATGGCATGACAAGCATCATCGTCACCCATGAGATGGGGTTTGCCAGGGAAGTGTCCAGTCGCGTGCTGTTCATGGACGAAGGGTTGATCGCCGAGCAGAATACCCCCCAGGAGCTGTTCGGGCATCCGCAGAACATAAGGACGCAGGAGTTTTTGAGCAAGGTTCTCAGGTAATACGAAAATGCAAAGGGAGCGAGGCTAAAACCGCGCTCCCTTTTCTTTTACCATGAAATGATACTGCCGTCATCAGTGCCGGATCCGGCTTGCCAGCATATAGGCAGGCAGGGACAACAGGCTCCATAACGCCGCGTACTGGGGACATATTTGGCCTTTCATGTGCAGCGGCAGCCGGGAGTAATCCCATATCTGATGATGGCTGTTTACCGTACGGCCCATCACATATTCCAATGCGGTCAACGCTGCGCCGCCCGCCAGGCATTTTTGCCACATGGGCCGCCCGGCCATCTTTCTACTCAGGCGGCTGAGCATATACATTCCCGTGCCGCCGGCAACCGACATGGAGGGAGCCGTCCGGCCCCGCCACATAAGCTCAATCAGCGGGTAGGCCGCCGCACCCAG
>JAEZJP010000337.1 GCA_023415715.1 Bacillota bacterium | reverse complement strand
ACCTATCTTTGCGCAGCATTCAAGCACGCGGGCGTCCCGCTTCAGGGCGGTCTGGAAGTGTTGATACAGGATGCTATCTTCCATGCACCGGAGGCTGTGATGACGCTGCTATTGAACAGTATTGCCGCTTTCCAGCAAAAGCTTCTGCTGGTGCTGGATGACTACCATCTTATCCACCAGCAAAAAGTCCACCAATTAATGCAATTTCTGCTGGCCCATAAATACGCAAACTTTCACATCGCCCTTTTGACGCGGGAGGACCCGCCCCTTCCCCTATCGCGCCTTCGGGTGACGGAGGAATTGATGGAATACCGCGCCAAAGATCTCTTGTTTGGGCGGGAGGAAACAGCAAAGCTGCTGAGCGCTTCGCTGGACAAGCCTCTGCCGGCTGAATCGGCGGACAAGATTGCCACTTGCACGGAGGGCTGGGCAGCAGGCATCAAGCTGTATGCACTGGCACTCAAAGGGCAGGATTTTAGTGCGGCTCAATCTTATATTGACAAGCTTTCAGGCACGCATGCGTACATCATCGATTATCTCGTGGAGGAAGTACTAAACGCCCAGCCGGAGGTCCTTCGGACTTTTCTTTTAAAAACTTCGGTTCTTTCGCGTTTGGACGGCGCGCTGTGCGATGCTGTCACCGGGCGGTCAGACGGTCAGGAGATGCTTCGTGAGATAAGCCGCCGGAACCTGTTTTTGATCCCCCTGGATGATAAACGGGAATGGTTCAGGTACCATGCATTGTTTGCCGATTCCATCAAGGCAGGGCTTTCAAGGAATGAGGAGCGGTCGCTTTGCCTTAAAGCGGCCGGCCATATGAAAAGCCGGGGCTTTGACAATGAAGCGGTTCATTATGCCTTCCAGTCGGGCGATATGGAAAAAACCATCAAACTGGTGGAGGATTCCACCGAGGAAGCCTTCCGTACAGCACAGCTTGATACGCTTCTGAACTGGCTTGCAAAGCTGCCGGATGAAATGGTTCGCAAGAATGACA
Organism: Bacillota bacterium; assembly: GCA_023415715.1. Classification (GTDB taxonomy): domain Bacteria; phylum Bacillota; class Clostridia; order Christensenellales; family Aristaeellaceae; genus JAEWAH01. The sequence continues at coordinate 17,080 of JAEZJP010000337.1, read as the reverse complement.
TTCTGTGCATGCGCCGGCCGATTGCCTGCTTTATCGTAGGAAGGCTGCAGGAGGCGGTTTCCTATTTGACCGCCCTGGGTCCGGATTTTGAGACGGTAGCTTCGCCCCACAACCGCGGCCTTTGGTATAGCATGAAAGCCATGATGGCCGGTGCCACAGGGCAGGATGCGGAACCTTTGGCAAAAGAGGCTCTTCAATACCTGGAACCCTGGGACCCCATTGCCCGCACATCCACCTATAATACCCTTGGACGCGCACAGTACCGCAAAGGCAATGCAGATGAAGCGGCGGAAACGTTTCATCATGCGCTTGAATCAGGGATGCGGCTTGGCCACCAGTTTGTAACAACGCTGGTCATGATGAACTACAGTTCCTGCCTTCATGCTTTAAACCAGCATGAAGAAGCCCTCAAACAATGTGAGAAATTTATCGCAGGCATGGAACGTCAATACGGGCAGCTTCCCCCATACGTGGGCATCCTGTATGTCACCATGGCCGGATTCCTGGATGCGCTTGGCGAAATTGAAAAGGCACAGCGTATGAAAGCGGAAGGCGTAGCGCTCTGCCAAAGCATATCCTATGATGTTACCGCGTCGCTGAAGGTTTTCAATGATCCGCTGCCCAAGGCGGAAAAGGAACCTGCCCATGCTCTGGAATTTGGGGAAAAGCTCAGCGAACGGGAGATGGAGATATTGAACCTTCTCGGGGAGGGCCTGAGCAACGGCGAAATCGCAAAGGCGCTGTTCATATCCACCAACACCACCCAGTGGCATATATCCCATTTATACAGCAAGCTGGGCGTCAAAAGCCGTACCCAGGCCGTTGCCAAAGCCAGGGAAATGGGGCTTATCCATTGAACTTCATCTGTCATAACCCTCAAGCAACAGTTTCCGCTGCAATACCTGCAACGGGCCTTCACCATCTGGTGCTCTGACAACTGCAGAAACCATGGAAAGTGAGGATTCATTCATATCCTGGCAAGGGTACGAAGTATTAATTCATTGCATAACGTTTCCATGGAATAATAAACCAATTCTGTCAGCATGTCATTCTGAGGGCTCCGCCCGAAGGATCTTGCTTTTCGGATATAGTTCGCAGCAAAAGATCCTTCGGGCAGAGCCCTCAGGATGACTAGGTGTGGAGTTTGCTGACATTCTATCTGCTTATTTTCATCGTACCGGTGTACTATTTATCGCCCATGCCGGGCACACCACTGGAAAAAAACCTGCCGCATTTGGCAGGTCATTTGCTTAAAGCCGGGAAACGTAAACTAAGGCTTAAGCGACTCAGGCTGCAGGTACCATTTCCCTTCGATTTGCGCAAGCCGCACTTGCCTGCTTTCTTCCACAGGCGTTTCTGTGCCGTTCGGAGGCCCCAAGTAAAAAGTTACGTCAATGGTCACAGCATCGTCCTTTCCAGGCTCTTTCTTAACTTCGCCAAATGTCCAATGGTAAGGCTTCATCTCAATAATGGACATCAGCAATTCCTCCCTTGCATCTGTCCCCCCGGCTTTCGAGGCATCCGTTCCTAAAGGTGCGCAGACCGCGGCCATCCTTGCGGTATCCTGATCGCGGCAGGCGTTGGCAAAGGCTTTCAGCACATGGGTTGGTTCGCTGTGTACGTACTCTTCCGTGCCCAGCGGATAAAGTTCCATCTCCACTTCAGACACGGTGAAGGTGAGCGCCGGTGTGCTTTCCTCTTGCGCCAGTATAGGCAAACGCTCTTTCAGCGCCTTGTCAAACGATTCCCAGTCCGGCGCTTCCCACATGGCGTCGGCAGCCGTTTCCCTGATGCGTGTGGTCAACTTGGAAATCGCATTGTGCCGCTGACCTACGGTAATATGATCCAGATCGACCGTCTTCCAATACAGTTGATACTTGTAATTGATACTGCCACGAATCGTCCATGCAGGCATCAGGGAGAGATCCACCGAAGCTCCATTTAAACGGGTTGAATTTCCGGTCATCTCCCCGTACGCTTCATTGACGGCTCTATTTACAGTGTAATCTAATGCTACTTGTGCATCTTGATCGAAGTCATCCTTGTTTTTTTCCAAAAAGGCCTGGTATTCTGCAACTGTTTGATCAAGATAGCCTTCGGGTGTCAAGAGAGATATAAACTTACGCTGCTCTATACTTAACTGGCTGTCATCAAACAAATCAGTACCAATCATAACGCTTGTGAACCATATGGACAGCGAATTCCCGCCAAGTTCCTTTGCCGTCTCATTGAGCCGCACACCCAATTCATCGCCGGCATTCTTTCGCTCAACCGCCCCCCGTATCTGTGTAAAATCCAGCGCGCGAACCGCACGGTCCGCACAGATCAGAGCATCATCCAACAACCGGTTTCGCTTGCCGTTGGTAAGCTTCGCGTTTTCTAAATAACTCCAGTTGAGTTCGCAATAGAAGGACGCACTTCCGTCCAGATCACCCCGCAGAATAAAGGTGTTCCACCCCACTGTATAGCTGTCACTATGTGAATTTCTTGCTTCCGCGACGCTGTATTGCAGGTGTCGCATGAAGCGGTTCTCCAGCCAGCGATGATCAAAAATCGCTTTGAGTTTAGGCAATTGCGGCGTAATCTGCTTTGCATACTCTTCAGTTAAGAGCTCTTCCCAGCCAGGTGTTTGCATGGACATAGCAGATCATAGTCTGCTTGCGGCATATACTCGGAATCCGGGATCATATAATCATTTTCCGGGATGGAAAAAGCGGAGGCCGATACCTGATCCGCCAGCACGCTGCCGGTAAGAAGTGCCAGCAGGAGCGTGCAGATAATCAAACCGGCTCCCGCCCTGCGCGGGTTAAATGGGGTCATCAGCACGATTCGCTGCTTGATTCTATTCATTTGTTTCACACCTCCGTCAAATGGCGAGCACAGCGGCGTGCGCACGGTCCGTGTGAGCAGCGCCGCGCTTAAGATGGCTTCCACATAAGCGCTCCTGTGCTCCGGCTCCTTACGCGTAAGCACTGCTTCGTCACATGCCATTTCGCATAGCAATCCCATTTCTTTCATCAGAAAAGGCATCAACGGGTTGAACCAGTGCATCGCCGAAATAAGGCAGCAAAGGGCTTTCCCCCACAGGTGCCTATGCTTTAAGTGAATCAATTCGTGGGTCAGCATCAGGCTCAACTGCTGCGGATCGTACCCGATTTCGGGCAGCAGAAGCATCGGACGCAAAAGCCCGACCACTGTGGGTGACTGCACGCAGGGAGCGGTGAAGGCGCGCGGCGGCGAAATCCTAAGATAAGCGCACTGCACCGATAGGGCAGCCTGGACATCCTGTGGCACCGGGCTTTGCCAGCGCCGGATCAGCTTTAGGAAGCGGGCGTGCCGGAAAATCTGGAACAGCAATACGGTCAACGCTCCCGCCAGCCAAACCGTAAACAGCAGCCATGGCCATGGAATGCCGGGCTTTTGCTGCGCGGAAGGGGCAACCGCTGGGGATGTGCCGGCTTGCCGCTGCGTATCGCCTGAAGTCCTTGCAGCATCGGCCTCAGTTGATACAACGGCATCCATGCCCAACGCGACTTGATCATCGGCTTTTACAGGAACCTGTGCGTCCTGCGTTGAGGGAAGGTACAAATCTTCCGTGAAGGCGGCTGTCTCCATTATAGGCGCGGCAGGCAGCGTGACCCTGGGCATCAGCAGCGCGGGCCGCCAGGGGCACAGCATCAGTGCAGTCAGTAAAAGCCCCAAAAGATACAGCGTGCGCGCACGGTAACGTGTCAGAAGCCGCTCTTTTACCAGCGCAAGCAAGCCCAGCAGCAGCGATACGCTGACCGACATGCTGATCAGCGAAACAAGAAAGCCCGCCGCATCGAAGGCGCCCATACTATCGCCTCCTTTGCTGCGCCCAGCGCACGAGTTCCTGCAGTTGCTCTTCGGTCAGCGTGCTGGTATCCACCAGCGAGGCCATCAGGCTGGTGAGCGATCCGCCGTGGTACTGCTTCACAAAGTCCTCGGTCTCAAACTGAAGGTACTCCTCTTTCTTCACCAGCGGATAGTAGTAGCGCTCCTTCTGCGTTTTCTCGGTCGATACAAAGCCGCGTTCAATCAGGCGGTTGATAAGAGAGATCAGCGCAGGCAGCTTCCAACCTTTTTCGTTTCCCACCTTGCGCATGAGCTGCGCGGTGGTTACCGGCGGCTCGCTAGCCCAAATGGCGTTCATGACGGCGAATTCAGCTTCCGGAAGTTTTTTCATGATGTGTCCCCCGCTCGCGAATGTTATACAGCCGTATATCTTTATTATACAAATGTATAAGATGATTGTCAAGCATATTCTGAAATAATAGTAAAAAAATGTATAACTGTTGTGATAAGCAAGAATACACTGAAAATAGTGCGTGGATACTGACGCTTAAGACCTCCCCCAGCCTCCTTCGTCGGCAGCCCCCTCCAAGAGGGAACCTCTTATAAAGCCTCCCTCACGGAGGCTCCGGAACCCCGACCCCGCCTGTGGTGGAAATGGGAGGGGTGGAGGAGGCTGGCGAAACAAGCGATGCGAGCGGCAGCGAGTCAGCACGCCGATTGAGCCAGATGGGATGGTGCCGCCCGCAGGCGGTGGAAGGAGGTAAAAGGGCAATCATTTTCATTTATTGGGGTGATGCATCAATACTCCCACAGAAACCTGTGGGGTCTTTTGCTTTGCATTCTATTTCAAAACCACAGCATTCAGTGGCGCTTCCAAAGGTTATTCCTGCTATGATTACAACGTCAACAAAATCCCGGAGGAAAACGCCATGATCTACTACGAAATCACCGTGGAAGGCCACCTTAAGCCAAACCGGCTCAAGGACTTTGAAGGCTTCACCGCCACTCCGCTTCCGGATGGGAAAACAAGGCTTTTAGGAGTTCTGCCCGACCAGGCTGCTTTGTTCTCTATCCTGAGCCTCATCCGCGACATGAACCTGCCCCTGGTATCCGTACAAAAATGTTCAGAAACAAAGGAGGCAATTCTATGATAACCGCCATCCGCCGCCACCCAACCGCCGCATACATCCTTCTGGCCTTCTCATGGACTTGGCTCATTGCCTTCACCATGTTGTTTACCGGCATTGCCGACGATGTAACTAATCCATCTCTCCTTTTCATTATTTGTGGCTTATTGAGCAATATTTCCCCCAGCCTGGCCGCGCTGCTGGTAACAAGGATCAGCGGAGGCAAAGAGGCTTTGAAAAGGCTCACCGGCGGCTTTACGGTGAAAAGCCAAAAGGGTTGGACAATTTTGACCCTTGTCACCGTCCCCGCCGTTACGGCACTTACAACAGTACTATCCCACTTTTTCTTCCGGGAATACCATTTTGCCCTGGTTGCGCCTATGATCGCCATGGGCCTTGTATGGCCGCTATTCGCCGGCATGGGTGAGGAATTCGGCTGGCGGGGATACCTGCTTCCAAGGCTCATCAAGCGCATCGGCTTTATGAAGGCAGCGCTGCTGCTGGGCATCCTTTGGGAAGTATGGCACCTGCCCATGCATTACATGGCTTATAAGGCATACGGTGCGTACATGATCCCTGCCTTCCTGACCGTAGGTTTCCTGAACCTGACGCTGAACACGGTCATCATGGCCATCATCCATGCCGTCAATAAGGGCAGTATCAAGCTGATGGTGCTCTACCACTACACTATCACCGCCAGTTCCATCATTGCAGTCGCACTGTTTGCCACAGAGGCTTCCCCCAAGTTTACCGTACTGGAAAGCCTGCTCTCCTGTGTAATGTTCGCCGCCGCAGCCATCGTGCTCTACCGGAAAAACAAACATCGTATTAACCAGATTACAAAGGAGGAAATATCATGCTGAAGCTCTATTTCGGAAGCGTCTTTTCCACCATCTCCACACTGCTGGTTATAGCATTTACCGTGTTCTTTACCCTGGTGACTGCCCGCAGGGCCAGCATCAATCACTGGGGGTTACTGACGCTGGCCATGTTCATCCTGGGGCTATTAATGTCCATGATGAGCGGCATGAAGGATGGCATGGGTTCCCCCGCCTCCATCATTCCAACAAAGCACTGGGTGATGACTGTTTTGTCTGTGCTGGGCGGCCTGGCCTTCCTTTCAGGACTGCTGGCCCTTATCATCAGGAACCAGGCCTTCTGGCAGGTCAGCTTTTACCTGATGTCCTCCATTATTATTGTAAAAGTGCTGATCACTGAAGTTTACCGGGTCGTTCACTACTTAGGGAAGTAAGTCAAAAGAGCGCCGCAAGGCGCTTTTTGTATACATGACTTTCCCTTGACATCCGAATGGAAAACCCGTATGATGCTTTCTATAGGAATGTGACATCGGTATCACATCGAAGGAGAGGATCATATGGCTGCTTTCGTTTCCGCGGATTTTGAGCCGCTTATGACGCATTTAAAAGGATATGGCCCGGATGCCGCTCAGGCGGCGTTCCTGCTGGGCGGCATCGGCACGGGGAATGTGTCCGTAGGCGTCCGGGGACAGCTTCAGGACTGGGAGGTATTCAACCGTCCCGGCAAGGACAATAAATTCCCCTATACCTTCTTCGCCCTCCACGTACATCAAGGAGAAAAGAAACATACCAGAGTACTGGAGGGGCCGCTTCAGCCGCCATTTTCTGCATCCCACGGCATCGATTCCTCAGAGGTAGCCGGGCTGCCCAGGTTCACCCACAGTGAATTCAAGGGAGAGTATCCATTGGTTAAGGTACGGCTTTGGGATGAAAGCCTGCCTGTTCGTGCCACATTGGAAGCCTACACACCGTTTATTCCCCTGAATCCCGAAGATTCCGGCATTCCTGGGGCGGTCATCCGCTACCGGGTCAAAAATGAAAGCACGGAACCTGCCTTTGTGGCTGTGGCCGGCTCCATGGCCAACATGACCACCTTCAACGGCTACGGCTGCTTTAATTATGTGGAGTATGCAGGAGAAAGTAAAAACGTGCCCGTCCTGGAAGAAGGCCTATCAGGGATCCGTTTTGAATCCTGCGGCTTTGCGCCTTACCACCCCATGCACGCCTCCATGGCCCTTTCATCCACCGGCAAGCATGTTACCGTAAAGCCATATTGGTACCAGGGCGGCTGGTGGGACGGCATACAGAATTTCTGGGATGACTTTTCCCAAGATGGCCGCCTGGAAGCAGACAGCCAAGCCGAGGGTGACAACAATTCCATCTTGAATCTCAAGAAGCAGAAGATCGGATCCGTGGTGTCCGAAAGCTTGCTGGCTCCCGGAGAGACATGTGTATTTGAGTTTTTGCTTTCCTGGCATTTTCCAAACCGCATCCGCTCATGGAACCAGTGCTATGACCCGGAAGATGTGGATGAAAAGGATATTGTGCGCAACCATTACGCACTAAAGTATAACAACGCATGGGAAGCGGCCAGAGACCTTCAAAAGCGCCTTCCAACCCTGGAAGAAGGCACGCTTGCCTTCCATAAAGCTCTGTTTGAAAGCACGCTGCCCACCGACATACTGGACGCCGTTTCTTCCAATATTACAGTGCTGCGCAGCAACACCTGCTTTTGGCTGGAAGACGGCACCTTCTGGGGTTGGGAAGGATGCTTCAATCAGACCGGCTGCTGCGACGGCAACTGCACCCATGTATGGAACTATGCCCAGACGATTGCATTCCTGTTCCCCACACTGGAAATTGCCATGCGCCGCAATGAATTTCTGACGGAAACAGATGAAAAAGGCAAAATGAACTTCCGTGCCCGCAAACATTTTGACGATGAGGAATGGACGCTGTATCCTGCCGCAGATGGGCAGACGGGGGCTATTGTCCGGCTGTTTAGGGAGTGGAAGTACACCGGAGACAACAGCCTTATTGATGAAATGGGCGAAGCCGCCCTTCGGGCACTGGATTTTTCCATCGCCCATTGGGACAGCGACGGCGATGGTGTGCTGGACAGCCAGCAGCACAATACCTACGATATCGAGTTTTACGGCTTAAGCTCCATGACCAACAGCGTGTTCTTTGCCGCACTCAAGGCCGGGGTTCAAATAGCGGACTATTTGAAGCTGCCCGGGCGCCGGGACAAATATCTTGCTTTGCTTGAAAAAGGCAGCCGCCGCATGGACGAAGAGCTATGGAACGGAGAATACTACATCCAGAAAATAAGTGACCTGAACGAATACAAATACCAATATGGCGAAGGCTGCCTGTCGGACCAGCTGCTTGGCCAGTTCATGGCCCATGTGTCGGGGCTTCATCATATCCTGCCACCGGAGCATGTGAAAAAGGCTGTTAAGGCTATCCATGCGTACAACTTCCGAAAGGACTTTTATAGCCATGAAAGCGTACAGCGCACTTATGCGCTGAACGATGAGCAGGGCCTGCTCCTATGCTCCTGGCCCAAGGGTGGACGTCCCAAATTCCCCTTTGTGTATTCCGACGAGGTGTGGACGGGCATCGAATACCAGGTGGCTGCCACGCTTTTCTATGAAGGGCTGGTGGAGGAAGGCCTTCAAATCGTGTCTGCCGTCCGCGCCCGCCATGACGGTGTCCGCCGCAATCCATTCAATGAGGTGGAATGCGGCCACCATTATGCCAGGTCCATGGCCAGTTGGGCGCTGCTTACCGCCCTTTCCGGCTTTTATTGCGATGAAACATGCGGAGAAGTCACCTTTTCGCCCAGAATTTCAGCGGATAACTTCCGCTGCTTCTATTCCACCGGCAAGGAATGGGGCGTTTACCGGCAATGGAAGGATGAAAAGGGAGAACTACGCAAAGAAAGGCAAGCAATGTACAGCATTTGATATCAATTTAAAATGACTTTATAGATTTGGTGCAGTCTATCATCGAATAAATTCGCTTTCCTCTGGATTATCTATCACCGGTACTCTGCGGGCGATTACTAATCGCCCCTACGACGCCCGATGTTTGTTGGCTTCATTTCCGGGGCACACAGGAACCGGAAGTGAAGCCAATATTCTATCTGCAGCAGTAGGGGCGATTAGTAATCGCCCGCTTGTGGCGCTCATCTTCAACACCGTTTATACTATTCCATGCACTTTCCGATAAGCAAAGCGGCACGGAGAGAATCTTCTCCGCGCCGCTTTGCTCTATCTGCTCACTTTCAGGGCAGTTCCGCCTTCATCCACATGATATTATAGATAGGAAAGAACTGGCTCATGGTAAAGTAGAAAGCCTTTCCCTTTTCTTCTACATACTTGGGATGCATGTAGGCGCCGTACAAAGAAGGATATTGGCTGCCTGTGGCCAGGTTGTAGGGCTTGCTCCACTTACCCCAGGGGGTAACGCTTTCCCGCATGACGATGGCATGGGCGTCTTCTTTCAGGTATGTAACAAGGAAGTTCCCCAGATATTCATTATACAGGATAGAGATCTCCCCTACAGGCCCTTCCAGGATCACCTTGGCCTTTGAGATGCCGTCGGGACCCTGCACCCATTGGGGCTCCCCTTTTTCATCTAGCCCGGTGAAATAAGCGTAAGCATTGAAATCCTCGACCTTGTTTGCAGGCACCTTCATCAGCGCCATGCCGCCCATGCGCCCTCCTGGGATGCCCCAAATGTACATGGTATCCTTAACCTGGCAATTGGCTGTCTGTATAAAATTGGAATCCCCAGGCCATTGCACATCCTGCAGCTTCTTCCACGTCTCCCCGTGATCCTCCGATTTGGCCAGGCCGGAATACCGGCAATCCCAGCGGCCAGCCTCACCCCAGTGGGATACGGACATGTAGATGCAATACAGTGTATCCCCTACAGCAAAGATGTTGGTGGGGATCACCGTCATTTCCGTCTTATCCACCTTCAGGCTTCCAAGCAGTTCTTTGGCTTTGCCGCGCTTGTCTGTCACCGCGCCGGTGATATTAAGCCCATCGGAAGGATTGTCGTCCTCAATCAGGAACAGTACATTGCTGCGCCAGGAGCCGTTTTTGTCATCCCCGAAGGTATCACCGCCAAACAGGTAGGTAGTATCCCCGATCACAGCCAGGGAGCCCAGGTCAACGCCCCACACACCAAAGCGTGACTGCGTTTTGTTGGGGCTTTCCTCCCCCGTGATCTGGCTCACCTTGGATACATTCGTTTTGAGAAGTGAGTGCAGCGTCCATTGCTTTCCGGGGAGGTCACCAATAGCAGCATCCTCCCCCAATGGCGGAACTGTCTCGCTAAGGGAAGCGACGGGAAGCATCAAAACCAATACCAGCAAAAGAAGAAAACCTTTGCGCAGCATCAGTCCTTCACCCCACTTTTGCCCCAGCGCAGCTCCTCCTCATCCAGAGGAAGCCTCTTTACCACAGGTAGGATAGGCTCATATGCCATGTGGGGCTCCGTTTGGTACCAGTAGGCGGTGGTAGACCAGTCGTCACTGCGGTTGTTGTTGTGGCCATGCTCTATGGTCACCCGGATCTCCTTTTCAAAGGGAATTGGATCCTTGATATGATAGCGGTAGTAGGTGATCTTTCCCTTCCAGTTTTCCTTGCCACCAAGGATGATGCCATGGTACGGCGCGCTGTATTCCTGCTGGGGGCACCAGGACATGTTCACATAATCCTCCGTGCCTGTGCCGTGCAGGCTGGGCGGCCAGCTTTCCCCATCCACAAAGATCATATCGTCGCCTTCGCCGGGCCAGTCCCACAGGTTGCTTTCCCGAAGGTTGTGAATGTTGATATTGCAGCCCACGTAATGGCCCGCGCCCTTGGCGTTCATGATCACATAGTTCCCGTCGCCGGTGGTATTTTTGCCTTCAAAGCAGTAAACGCGGTTGTCTACGCCGAAGCTGTCAATACCTTCCGTGGGGCATTCCCGGTGCCATCTGGCATGGAAGCGCAAGGCATCCTCCGGCAAAGCATTAAACTTGTCATAATCGAAATAAAAGTAGGTAAGCAGCGGCAGAGAGCCCTGGTTTTCCACCTCGATTTTTGCCCGGCTTGCAAAAGGCATGGGGAACCAGCAGTTGAAGCCTTTGCCGTTTTCGGGGCTCATTTGAAGCGGTTCGGAAACGAAGTTCCTTGTCATGCCATGGCCCATGCCGAAAAAGTCGCCAATGGGCGCCTCCACGCTGGGCGTTTGCTCCCCGTCCCAGTACATGCGCAGAATCACACGGCGCAAAAAGTATTTTTCATCCTGGGGATGGTTCATCAGCGTGAACCAGATGTGGCAGATGCAGCCGGGTCCTTGGATATCGGCCAGGGTGCGCGTTTCACCGGGCGCAATGGTCCACCTGTCCTCATTGCCGCCGGTGACATCATAGCTTGATACCCGAAGCCGCTTTACATCGCGCTTCAAATGGATATTGGAAATATCACCGGGGACATAGCCTTTGCTCATAAAGGTTTTTCCTCCAATATTACTTGATACCCGAAATAACGATTCCCTTTACGATATACCTTTGGAAGATGAGGAACACCAGGATGGGCGGCAGGGCCGCAATGGCGGAGCCGGCCAGTACCACGCCGTAGGATGTGCTGTACATGTTGTTGTATGACCTTATCACCTGCATCACCTGCATGTACTTGCTGCTGGTAACGGTCATGGCCGGCCAGAGGAAACTGTTCCAGTAGCCCAGGAAAGCGCCCGTACCCATGATGACGTAAGGCGATTTGGCATTGGGGATAAAGATGCTCAAAAAAATGCGGAACCGGCTGGCGCCATCGATCAGCGCCGCCTCCTCGGTGGCCATTGGCATGTTCAGGAAAAACTGCCGGAAGAAAAAGATGGAATAGGCGCTGGCCAAGCCTGGCAGTATCAGCACGGCGTAGGAATCCAGCATGCCCAGGGAATTGACCACCACGAAAGACGTGATCAGAATGGTGATGCCGGGAATGTACATGGTGAATATGGTTGCCCGCCACAGCACGCGTTTGAGCCTGAATTCCAGCCGTGCATAGGCGTAGGCGGCCATAGAGTTAATAGAAACGGCGAGAAGTGCCGCGGTGACGGCCACAAATGCACTGGAAGCCATGGATTGCAAAAAGGGATACGATTTGTCTGTAAACAGCTTTTGAATATTCTCCGTCACCCAAACCGTGGGGAAAAATTGAAGCGGGTTTGCCTTTAAAACTTCTTTGCCCGTCTTGAAGGCGGAAATGCCCATCCACACCAATGGAAAGAGCGACAGGGCCGTCACCAGCAGGGCGATGGCGGTAAATAGTGCAGTAATGCTTTTTCGGGCGCGATTGACTGACATTTTTGCGCCTCCTTCCTATCAGCCGTCCTGGGCTTTTTCAGAGCCAATAAGGGTGAATACGATGCTGTTGAGCAAACCTATGATCACCATCAGGCAAAGCGCGGCGGCCACGGTGTAGCCCATGGTATAATCGGGGGTCTTGAAGTTGTTGTAAATATAGATCATGGGGGTCAGTGTACTGTTCACAGGCCCGCCCGTGCCGTTCATCATCATGTAGGGCAGGTCAAACATCTGCAAAGTGCCTGTCATCATGCTGATTGTGACCAATATGAATACATTCTTCAGCGAGGGGATCGTGATGCGGGTCAGCTTGACCCAGGCGTTGGCCCCATCCACCTCCGCCGCTTCAAAATAGCTTTGCGGTATGTTTTGCAGCCCCGCGTACATCACCAGGGAGTTATAGCCAAAGCCCAGCCACAGCACGGCAATGGACACGGATATCTTTGCCAGCCCCGGCTCCGCCAGAAAGCCGATGCGCTTTCCGCCAAGCTGGCGCACAATAAAGTTCAATATGCCGCCCTGAAAATTGAAAATGAATAGAAAGATGACGGAGGCCACAATGCCCGAGATCACCGTAGGCACATAGACGGCCGTCTTTGCATAGGCGCCGAGCCTTGGAGCCATGCCCTTCAAAACATGGGCGAACAAAAAGGATGCTGCAATCTGGGTGGGAATGATGACCGCCGCAAACCACAAAATATTGCCTAAAGATTGCCTGAACAGCTGGTTTTGAAGTACTGTGCCGAAATTCCTGAGGCCTATGAAGTTGCTGCCCGCGTAAAACTTCCAGTCGGTAAAGCTCTTTTCCAGCGCCATGAACAGGGGCACCAGCACGAATATCCCCAGCATAACGATGGAGGGCAGGATCATCAGGTAAGCCGTCCAGTGATCCATCCGCCTGGTGGCGCTGCGGGATGTAACCTTTGCCTGCGCCATACGTCCATCCTCCTTTTATGAGTGATACGGAAACCGGGGGCGGGCGGAGTGCCCGCCCCCGGCTAAAGAGGATGCGTTATTGAGGCTTTTTGCTGGCGTAGTCGTTGGAGGTAATAAAGAGGTTGATATTGTCCGCGGCGGTCTGCAAAGCGGCTTCCGGAGCAGCGCCGTTGACGATCACCTCGCCCATGGCGGTGAGCATATGGGCGCTGACATCCCAAGCATACAGAGGCTCGCTGATGGCATTGGGGATGATCTGGGAGGAAATGATCTGCATCCACTCGTCATCCTTGGCGGCGGTATTGGTGGTCAGATATTCATCCACAGACTTGCGGGGGGAATACTTGGAGAAGCTGGCAGCCTCAAAGAAGGAGGCGGCACGGGCGGGATCGGAGCCCAGGAGCCAGTTGATGTAAGCCGCGGCGCCTTCGGGCTGCTTGGCTTTAGCGTCTACAACATACGTCCAGCCGCCCACGGTGCTGTGGAAGGGGCTGCCGTCCTTGGTGGGGGCGGGGGCAACGCCGATCTTGTCGGCCATATCGGGATAGTTCTTGAGGATATCCGCAATGCCCCAGGAACCAGAGAATGTCATGGCTACGCTGCCGTCGCCGATGAAGCGGGCAGACTCGTTGTAGCCGCCCAGCGCCTGCGCGGGAACGGCTTCGGTGGCATACAGGTCCCTCATAAAGGTCAGCAGGTCTACATAACCCTGATCCTGGCAATCCGCCTTGGACCAATCCTCAGAGATGGGCCAGTGGCCTGCGGCGGTGTTCTCCCAGCCCCACATGGACCACTCATAGTTGAAGGTTGAACCGTACACATCGGCCGTGGTCAGCTTCTTAGCCGCGTCAATGTATTCCGCCCAAGTCTTGGGAGCCTCTTTGTAGCCGGCGGCTTCCAGCAGGTCTTTGCGGTAGTACATGACCACAGCCGGTTCCACCATCTGCGGATAAGCGTACTTTTTGCCGCCAAGGGATACCATATCCAACACGTTGGGATATACGTCATCCCAGGCTTCCTTGGGGATCAAATCGTCCAAAGGCATATACAACCCTTGGCTGGCGCCCCAGGGAAGAGCGCCGTAGTTCATGAGCATCATGTCCGGCATGGTGCCGGCGGCACGGGCAGCGGAGACCTTTTCATCCCACGCAGCACCGTCTACGAATTCCTGGGTGATGAAGTATTTCTGATTAGGATCGGCGTTGAATTCCTTTACCTTTTCCTCGCACCAGGCGCGGTTCCAGTCTTCAAAAATGCGGTTCCACAGGGTGACTTCCGTTTTGCCTTCCGTGGTGGCCAACGCGGCCATTGGCAAAAGGGACAGGGCCATCAGCAGGACAAGGGTCAAAGCAACCATCCGTTTCATTTGGGTTCCCTCCTTGTATTATTTCACTTCCAGCATGTAAAGCGTGCGCGGGGAAAGCGTTACATCCATGGGCATCGTTTCCCCGTCATGCAACATGCCAAAATCCGACGTTTTAGGCTGCTCCCGGTCAAAGCCGGTGAGCAGCGTGACCTTGCGCGCGCCGCCTGATAAACCAAGCGGCTTGAAGTCCAGCGCAAAGGATATTTGATGGGAAGATTTATCGGCGTTGCAAAGGAACAAGGCATAACCGCCATCGGGCGCTTCATAGGCGGAAGCCACCACCGCAGGCACTACAATTTCGCCCCGGGCCTTGTAGGACGTATCCTTCTGGCCATGGTTGTAATGGTACCAATCCATTGTAACCTCCGGCAAAATCATTTGCGGCACAGTGCGCATATCACCATAAGCCCAGTATGGATTTGCCAGCCCTGTTCTTAAAGAGGCAAAGGCTTTCAAATAAGCGGCACGGCCCTCATCATAGGCACAGTGCTGGGGATCGAAATGAAAATAATGCTCTTCCCCGCTGTTCTCCAAGCCTTCCAGTTCCTCCATGGGGCTGTACTCATGATTGATCTCATACAGCCCGCCCCACAGGTATACCCGGGCGGCGTTATAGAAGAACAATTCCCCGATCTCCTTGACCAGCTTGCCCCACCCGTCCATGCGCACCACGCCGTATGGATGGTAAACGAAATCGAAAAGCGGAATCATCCGGGCCATGCCGCTTCGCATTTGCTCCCTGAAGGGATATGTTTCCAGCGTGGAGCAGGGCTGGCCCCATGCCCTGGCCTGGTAAAAGTCAAGCTGCGGCAGGAAGACTTCATTGATCATTTCCGTGCCCAGCGGCACATAATGTCCAGCTTCCTTCACAAGCGCTTCCCGCGTATTTTCATAGGTTTCCCGGTAACCCTCGGTGATTTCCTTGCCGCCGCCCACTGCATGGCCATGGTCATCCGCCAGGCAGATTTTGATCAGGTTGTTGGCGGAAATGTCATAATACATGGCATCCACATGGGCTTCCCGAAGCACCTGAACATCCCGTTCCCGATGGAAATCTTTCGTAAATTCCGTGCATGGGCAAAGCATATGGAAAGTATATCCGTCGTGGCTGTAGGTGGGTTTGGGATACATTTGCAGGTTCGCTTTCAGCGTTTCCGGATCGCTCTTGTCCAGCCCCACTAGAAAATCAAACTCAAAGGGAGCAAAATAATCCCCATTTTCGCGGATTGTTTTCAGGTTATTATCATGGAAGCGGGTGGGAAGCCAGTCCTTCATGGCGCCCGGCACGCTGTTGTAGAAATTCTGTTCCCGGTTCGTCCAATCCGGCCCAAGAACATGGAAAATAGGTGTGCCGATATCCCGGCGGTAGCGTCGCAGCCATTTTGTGCGGTCATATTTCGCGTTGATGCCGAAGGTGCAGGCGCCGGCCTTATTCAGCAGCCATTCCGCCTTGTTTTTTCTTTCATAGGCCGTGCCGTGAGCGCACCAAACTTGCTTTAGCGCCCACGCCTTATACATTAGCGCGGCTTCTTCCCAGCCATATCCGGAAGTAAAGCGCACCACCACGGGATAGGACACCGCAATGCTTTTTCCAGGACCGATATCCTCAAAACCTGCCATGTGGCTGAATGCCATTTTACCCCCGGCCGTGTAGCAGTTCAGCCATTTTTGATGGGCCTGCCCATCCAGCGCCGCAAAGTAAAGCCCGCCTTGCTGCTCTTGATAATAGGTGAAAAACTGCATCGTCGCCCCGGAGAATCCTTCCGGATAAGGTGTAAAGCGCAGAGCACCTTCCGTTGGGACATAGGCTGCGGGGTTTTGCAATAGAACGCCGGTGGCGTAGGCGTGGGCCAGGTAGCCTTCCATGCCAAAGTCACAGGCATTTTCCAAAATGGGATATTCCAGCGCCCGGTAGCACTCGCCCGGCTTGTTATCAAGCGATGCTGTAAAGGAAAACCCATCCTCAAGCAAGCGGATATCCGCTTTCACAATAGCCGTATCCATCTCCCAGCACAAAGAAAGGCTTTCTTCCGTTTGGCTATAGGCGAATGTACCGCAGCCCTCCAACATTTGCCCGTCTTTCTCCATGCGGAAAGGCGGAGGCATCATTGCCCCTGCATCTATGTAGGTACGATCCCTCCTGCGGTCTTCAAGCTGCAGGATGGCTCCCGTTTTCTCATCCAAGGTCAGGGCGGCTGCAGAATTTTTCAATATGATCATGGCTTAATCTCCTAATGACATCGATGTCATGTTGCCAGCGAAAAATATCATAAGGCTATTATATTTTCACACGTTTTTCCATTTTGCTCCGGTAAATTTATTTCACCTTGAACATCCGGAGCATTTCCCGACACGTATTGTGGCATCGGTATCATATTCACATCATACATGGACTATTTGTTTCTGTCAAGCCCCGGGCCGAAAATTTAACAGGGCGGCAATTTAACTTCTATTTTCTATTGGCAACTCCGTTTCTTCCTCCTTGGGTCCAGGAGCCGTGCCCATCTGGCCCAATCGGCGCGCTGCTGCGCTGCCGCTTGCTACCCCGGCGGTCTCAATTGTCGCGCTGCTTCGCTGTCGCTTGCATCGCTCTGTTTCGACCGCTTCCTCAGCTTCGCTTTTTCCGCCACAGGCGGCGCTCAGCTTCGGA